>CAJYRH010000160.1 GCA_913776795.1 uncultured Pseudorhodoferax sp.
GCTACGGCCTCGTCGCGCTCGGCGACGCGGGCGCCCATGCCGCGACCTTCGTCCAGGGTGGCATGAAGTTCGACGCGGCGCTGCAGGACCTGGGTGCCACGCGCATCGGCGAGGTCTTCACGCACGACGCCAGCGGCGCAGAAGACGCAGAGGCAGCCGCTGTCGACTGGTGCCGAACCTGGCTCGCACAGGCGCTGTCCTGAGACGCTCCCATGGCCTTGTCCACCGATGTGCTCTGACTGGCCGCGGTCCTGCTGCTGGTCGTGACGCCCGGCCCCACGATGCCCATGTGCATCACGCGCGCGCTGCACCACGGCCCGCGCGCCGCGATGACCGGCGTGGCAGGTCCGGTCATGGCTGTGCTGTGCGTGATGCTGCTGTCGGCCATGGGCCTGGGTGCGCTGCTGGCACTGGGCTTCATGGTGCCGGAAGTCGGTGTGCTGACGGCCTGCGCGCTCGGTGGCCCGGATCGCGCCTGGCCCTTGCGCAGCGGGCCGGCGCGCTGGCTCAACCGTGTCCGTGGTGGCCTCTTCGCGCAGATGGCTGGGCCACTGCTGACGGCCAGGCGCTGATGGTCCCGTGCTGCCGCGGGTCATTGCGCGCAGCGGCATGCCGAGGTGCTACAAGCACGCCTTTTCTGCTTGGGAGAAATACATGCGCGCGTGGGACATCCAGGTCAGGCACGTGGGTGCAGCATGGTGAATGTGCTGGTGTCGCTGGTGGGAACGCTGGCCATGGTGGCGCTGCTGGCGCTGCTGGTCTGGCTCGCACGCGCCACCGCCCGCATCGGCGCGCGTGCGGGGGCGCCGGGCGAGGTGCTCATCAACGGCAGGCCCTACCAGATCCACCAGTTCGGCGGCCTGCTCGTGGACAGCCGCAAGGAGCACCAGACGATCACGCAGCCGATCCGCGGCGACAACCCATCCGATCCGGTGCGCCACCACACCATCACCGTCGTCCACGACCGGCTGCGGCTCCAGGACATGCAGGGCGAAACGCGCGACCTGCATCTGCGCGGTTGGGATCTTCAGTACCGCAACGGCGACACGCTGCAGTTCTACCGTCTGGCCCAGGGCGGGCAGGCCGACGATGAATTCGCGGTCATCGCCAACCGCACGGCCGGCGGCCACCAGGCCCACCACGACACGCTTGCCCGCAAGGCCGCACCCGTGCATGGTCTGCTGGCCATCGTGCTGGTCGTCGTGGCGGGCTTGTGCTCGTTCGGTGTCGGCTGGATCGTCGGCGGCGCATGGATCTGGTACAGCTCGCGCCGCATGAAACGGGCCGAAGATGACGTGGCCCGGTGGCTGGCGGCCTACGCACCGCTGGCAGCGGTGCCGACGCATGGGAGTCGCGCCTGAGCCTCACCCCAGCGCGTGCATGCGCCCTTGCGCGTCGCGCCGCCAGCGCGCGAATGGCGGCAGCGCGGCCAGCAGCTGGCGGCCGAAGGCCGTGCCCACCAGGCGCCGGTCGTAGCAGTGGATGCTGCACTGGTCGTCCTCGGTGCGGATGGCGCGGCCGGCCCATTGCGCGAGCCGCATGGCCGTCGCCGGCAGCACCAGTTCGCTGAAAGCGTCGCGGCCATTGGTGCGTAGCCAGGCGGCACGCGTCTCTCCGACCGGATCGTCTGGCGAGGCGAAGGGCAGCTTGGTGATGAACAGGTGCTCGCACTGTGCGCCTGGCAGGTCCATGCCCTCGCCGAAGGACTGCAGGCCGAACACGATGGAGGGCCCGCCGGCCGCCACGGCTGCGCGGTGGCGCTCCAGCAACACGGTGCGCGGCAGCTCGCCCTGCACCAGGACGAGCGCGCGCAACGCATGCGGCAGTGCGGACACGGCCTGGCGCATCTGCTCGCGCGAGGTGAACAGCACGAGTGCGCCGCGCCGGACCTCGCCCAGGTCTGCCGTGAGCAAACCGACCATCTCGGGCGTGAAGCGGGCAGCGTCCTTGGGGTCGGCGCGTGTCTCCACGACCACGAAGCGGCCCTGGTGCGGGTAGTCGAACGGGCTGGCCACGGCCAGTGTGGTGACCGCCTCGTCGCCGGCCAGGCCGGCTTCGCGCAGGAAGAAGTCGAAGGCATCGCCCGCCCGCAGCGTGGCCGAACTCATGACCACTGCGCGCGCGGCGCTCCACAGCTGCGCGCGCAGGCTGCCGCCCGGCAGCACATGGCTCGCATGGGCGCGCACGCGCGGTCCGCGCACGCCGCCGCCGTGCAGGCTGAACCATTTGGCCACCGGGGCCGCGGTCCCGTCCACGTCCTGCAGCAGCAACTGGGCCGTGGCGTGCACCTGCTCCAGCCGTGGCGTGAGCATGCCGAGCTGGGCGTACAACACGGACAGGCGACGCGCCTCGTCGGGCAGGTCGCGGATCTGCGCGCGCAGGGCCTTGGCCACGCCCGAAAGCGCTGCCAGGAAACTGTCTGCCATGGCGCAGACCAGCTCGAGCGGCTCGACCAGCACCTGCGGCAGCCGGCTGTCGGGCACGCGGACACGGCTGCCGTCCGGGCCTTCGCGGGCTTCGGCGAACTCGGCTGCGTAGACGTCCAGCACCAGGCGCTGCAGGTCGTGCAGGCTTTGCTGCAACTGTGCGGCCTGGCGCGGCGCGTCGGCCGCCTCGGGCACCAGCATGAGGCCGCCGATGCGCTTGCAGCGTGCACCCAGGGTCTCGATCCAGGCCGTGGCCGCCAGGTCCGTGCTGCAGGCGAATCGCTCCAGCGCAACGGCAGGAAGGTGGTGCGCCTCGTCGAGCACCAGCAGGCTGTTGTCCAGCGCCGGCAGGTTGCGCCCGCCCAACGAGGCCAGCAGCAGATCGTGGTTGACCACGATGACCTGGGCGCCAACCAGCTCGCGCCGCTTCTCGAAGTAGGTGCAACCGTTGAACACCGGGCAGTGCTTGCCCGTGCAGGAGCTGGCTTCGGCGGCGATCGGCCACCAGGCCTCGGGTGCAGGCTGCTGCGGCAGCGTGTCGCGGTCGCCGTCCCAGTCGCGGCCCAGGCTCCTGGACAGTGCACCGTAGAACTGCAGCCGGGCCTGCCGTTCGGCATCGGACCCGGGCGGCAGGCCGCTGCCGTCGTCGCCGCCCTCGTCGGCAAACAGATCGTCCTCGCCGCCGCCCTCCTCGCCGGCCTGGCGGGCGAGCTTGAGCTTGCAGACGTAGCGCCCGCGGCCCTTGGCCAGTGCAAAGCGGAACGGCTCGTCCATGGCCGCGGCCAGTGCTGGCAGGTCTTTCAGCACCAGCTGCTCTTGCAGCGCCACGGTGGCGGTGGAGATCAGCACGCGCGTCCTGCGCGCCAGCGCCAGCGCGATGGCCGGCGCCGCGTACGCCAACGACTTGCCCACACCGGTTCCGGCCTCGATGACGGCGATGGCGCGCGCGGGCGCCTCGCCCTCCCGCACCTCGCCGAGTTCGCCCGCGGCGAAGGTGCGCGCCACGCAGTCGGCCATCTGGCGCTGGCCGGCGCGCGCGCGCAGTCCGGTGGCCCGGGCCAGCACGCGGTCGAACGCGGCCAGCGCATCCTGCGCCAGGGCGGCCGGAGCCAGGACGGGGTCGGGGGTCATTGGGGGCACGAAAGGCAGCTGGAGAGGCGGTGCCGCGGCCATGCGGCCGGATAGGGGCCGCAAGTGTAGGGCCTGCGTCAGGGCCGTTTCAGCGGACCGTCCATCGACGTGAATCGTGGCGAATGCAAGCGCCGCGACGGCCGAATTTCATCACTTTTGCGGATAAAGTTCGCGGACGGCGCGCAGCCCGGCTGTGCGCCGTGCGGGGACTGAACACCGGGCCCGGCGCCGCCCTCGCACCGGTGCCGTTCATGCAGACCCCATTGGCTGTTGCCACCGCACACACAGGACGACGACGTGGTAGACAGGCTGGTACGGATGCCGACGCGGCCTCTTTGGCAGACCGCGTCCTGGACCATCGTCGGCGCGCTGCTGATCGGGCTGGCGCTGTTCGCGGCCAGCTGGGCCAGCCTGCAGGCCGTACGCCAGAGCGACCTGGCCCGTGCCAGGGATGCTGCGGACAATCTGGCCCACGGCCTGGGCATCGAGATCGCTTCGGAGATGCGGCTGGTCGAGAACGCCCTGACGACCATCGCGCTGGACTACCGGCACCGCACCGACACCCGGCCGGCAGCCGAGCGGCTGCGCGCTGCCATCGGGGAACAGCACGCGCTGCTGCCGTTCGTCGGCGCGCTGCGTGCGACGGACGCCACCGGCGCCATCGTGGTCGGGCTGCCGCAGGGCAGCGGGCCGGTCAGCGTCGGCGACCGCGACTACTTCCTGCAGGCCCGCGCTTCAGAGAACCACATCGTCTCGGAGCCGCTCGTGAGCCCTGTCGCGCAGGAATGGGGCGTCGTCGTTGCACTGCGGCTGCAGTCGCAGTCCGGCGATTTCGGCGGTGTCGTCTGCGCGGAGCTGCTCGGCAGCCACTTCCAGCGCCTGTTCGCGCAGATGTCGGTCGGAGAAAGCGGCGCCATTTCGCTGCGCACGGACACGCTCGCCCTGGTGGCCCGCCATTCGGCCGGCGACCCCGGCTCCACCAGGGGCCTGGGCAGCCGCGATGTCTCCGAGGAACTGCGACGCGCGTTCGCTGAGCGGCGCGATGCGGGCTGGTACGTCTCCGCCACGGCGCTCGACCAGGTCGAGCGCATCACGGCCTACCGCCGCGTGGCGGGATATCCACTGACCGTGCTGGTCGGCTTCAGCGCGGAAACCTACCTCGCACCGTGGAGCCGGCACGCCCGCCGGCATTGGGCCATTGCCGCAGCCACGTTCGGCCTGGTCGTCGCCCTGTGCACCTTCATGCTGGTACAGCACCGCCGCCAGTTCGCCATCAGCGCCTATGCCTCGCGGCTGGCGCGGCAGCAAAACCTGATCCTGGACAACGACATGATCGGCATGGTGCGGGTGCAGCACCGCAGGATCCTGTGGGCCAACCGCGCGATGGAGCGCCTGCTCGGCCATGCTCCCCGCGACCTCGTGGGCCAACCCACGCGCGTGCTGTACGGCAGCGACGAAGCGTTCGAGCAGACCGTGCATGCCGCCGACCAGGCACTGCAGCGCGACGGCCACTTCCGCACCCAGCTCCGGATGCAGACCCGCACCGGCGGTCTGCTGTGGGTCGACCTGAGCGGCGCAGCGCTTGGCGCTGCCGAGTCGATCTGGATGCTCGTCGACATCGACGCGCTCAAGCGCAACGAGGAACAGGCCCAGCATCTGGCGCTGCACGACGCGCTGACGGGCCTGGCGAACCGCCGCCTGTTCGAGGACCACCTGCGCCGCAGCGCGGCGCAGGCCAGGCGCTCGGGCGAGGGCTTCGCGGTGTGCTACATGGATCTGGACGGCTTCAAGGACGTGAACGACCGGCATGGCCACGATGCCGGCGACACGGTGCTGCGCTGCGTCGGCACGCGCCTGGGCGCCGAGCTGCGGAGCAACGACACCGTGGCCCGGCTGGGCGGCGACGAATTCGCCTGGATCCTCGCCGGAGTGGGCGCCGCGCCCGATGTGCAGCCCGTGCTGGTGCGCTGCATGGAGGCCGTTCAGCGTCCGATCGCACTCGACAGCGGCCCGCACGTGCGCGTGGGTTGCAGCATCGGCGTGGCGCTGGGCGGGTCGGCCGGCGGCGAGGAGCAGGCACTGCTGGCAGCGGCAGACGCCGCCATGTACCAGGCCAAGCAGTCGGGCCGCGGGTGCTTCGTATTTGCCCCAGCGCAGCCCGCGGTGCAGACCGGGCGCTGAAGGCCCCCCGCGGGTGCGAAGACGCGACCGAGCTCATGGCGCACGACTCTATGCGGGCGCAGCGCGCAATGCGGGCGCAGCGCGCAGGCGTGGAGGCTGCAGGCAGGCCGGGGCCAGGCCGCCCGGGCGCGGGCGCCTGCGGCCGACCGCTACAGCTGTTCCTCGCCCACGAACAGCGCGCTGAACCAGTGCCACAGCTCGGCCGCCCAGCTCGTGCCGGGGTTGGTGGCGTGCACGGTGAAGCCGCCGTCGTCGCGCGGCTCCAACCATTCCCCCCGGCCTCTGTCCGACAGCCGCAGCCGGTAAGCCGACTGGAAGCCGCGCGCGGGGATCAGGCGCCTGAACTCGCGCACCACCTCGGCGCTTTCGACGATGAGGCCGATCTCGGTGTTGATGCGTGCCGAGCGGCTGTCCAGGTTCATGGAGCCGACGAAGATCTGGTCGTCGTCCACCACCGAGATCTTGGCGTGCAGGCGCGAAACCGAGGTGCCGAAGGCGCCCAGGTTGGTGCTGGCGCCACGGTGCGGCGCCACCTCGTAGATCTCGAATCCAAGCTTGAGCAGGTCGTCGCGGTAGCGCGCATAGCCCAGGTAGACCAGCGGCTCGTCGGTCGACGCCAGCGAGTTGGTGTAGATCGTCACCTTGACGCCATTGCCCACCGCACGCCCGAGCCGCTCCATGCCGCGACGGCCCGGGATGAAATAGGGCGAGATGATCAGCACCTGCTGACGCGCCGAGTCCATGAGGTCCAGCACACGCTCTGTGACGCTGCCGGCGAACTGGGCCGCCGCGTCCGTGCGCTCGATCTTGTCGGGCTGATCGACCACCACGGTGGCCTTGGCGAACATCAGATCCAGCCGACCCTCGGCCAGCTGCTTCTGCACCGGCGTCTTGCCCAGCACGTCGTGCGCGCGCACCGCGACCGGCGCCGGCTCGGGGCCGACGATCTCGTCGAAGCGCCGTTGCGCCACCTCGGGGGCCAGCAGGGGCGGCACCACCTGCTCGATCGGCCAGACGTAGGCGCTGTTCCAGTACAGGTCGAACGCGGCGGACTGCGCGCCCACCACCGGCCCGGTGGCCAGCACGTCGGCATCGATGAAGTTGGCCGTCTCGCCCTGCATGAAGTACTCGTCGCCGATGTTGCGCCCGCCGGCCACCGAGACGCTGTTGTCGGCGATGAACAGCTTGTTGTGCATGCGGTGGTTGATGCGCGAGAAGGCCGCCGCCGAGCCGATGAAGCGCCCTACGAAACTGCCCTTGCGCTCGGGCAGCGGGTTGAACAGCCGCACCTGCACGTTCGGGTAGGCGGCCAGCGTGCCGAACAGCTCGTCCTGCCCAGCGGTGTAGAAGTCGTCCACAAGCAGGCGCACGCGCACGCCGCGCGCCGCGGCGTCGCGCACCGCGCGCAGCAGGCGGAACCCTACGCTGTCGCTCTGCAGCTGGTAGTACTGCAGGTCCAGCGACTTCTCGGCCCGCGCAGCCAGCGCCAGCCGCGCATCGAGCGAGAACGGTCCCTCGGGCAGCATGCGCAGGCCCGACTTGCCCAGGGCGTCGGCCGGCGTGCTGGCCGCAGCCACGCGGGCCAGGGCAGTGGCACCGACATCGGCCATGGCGTGGGCCGGCGGCGGTGGCTGGCGCGCCGGCAACGAGGCGCAGCCTGTGAGCCAGGCCGTGCACCATGCCAGCACACAGGCCAGCAGCAGGGATCTTGTGGTTGTCATGGTTCGCCTGCGCAATGTCAGCAGCGACCATCGTAGCTCGACCTCGGTCAAGCCGTCGTGCAGCGTGCCCTGGCGCCTGCCCTCAGTCCCCCGCCACCAAACGCCGCACGAGACCGCTGGGCTGCGCATGCGCCTTGTCGAGCATGGCTGCGTAGTAGGGCCACAGGCGCTCGGCCGCGGCGTGCGTGGCGACCCATTGCGAACGGATCGCCGGCAGCAGCGCGCGGATCTCCTGGCGGATGGCGGCGGCGTCGATGTGCAGGTGCCGGCCATCGCGCACCACCAGCTCGCCGTTCACCAGTACGTGCCGCACCGAACTGCCGTCTTCGCTGTAGACGAGCTGGCGGCGCAGGTCGTTGCACGGTGTGAAGGCCCAGCGGTCCAGGTCGAGCAGCGCGATGTCGGCCAGCGCCCCGGGCTGCAGCACGCCGAGCTCGCCCGTGCGCAGCAGGGCGCGCGCGCCGCCGGCCGTCATCGCCCGCAGCACCTCGGCATGGCGCGGCCAGCGCGCCGGCGCGGCGCTCGACAGGTTGTGCACCAGAGCGGCCATCTTGCCGGCCAGCCAGACGTTGGCCGTGTCGTCCGTGCACAGCTCGTCGGTGCCGATGGCCACCGGCACGCCAGCGTCATGCAGCGCGCGCCAGGGCATCACGCCACTGCCCAGGCGCAGGTTGCAGACCGGGTTGTGCGCCACCACGGCGCCGCTGGCGGCCAGCAGGTCGATGTCGTCCTGGTCGATCCAGATGGCGTGGATGACCTGGCAGCGCGCGTCCAGCACACCGGCCTCGT
>CAJYRH010000161.1 GCA_913776795.1 uncultured Pseudorhodoferax sp.
TGGGCCAAGCCGACGTACTTCTCACCATCGACCGGAGAGAACTTTCTGCTCCCCGCGTACTTGTCCTCGGCATAGCGGAATGCCATCGAGTTGGGATCGATGGCAGACATCTGATTCAGGCATTCAAGAATCCAGGCAGGCACGTCCTGCTTGTAGCGCTCACGGATGTGCGCCCTCAGATCAGCGCCGAGAACATCGAGCTTGTGATGGCTGCTATCTCGGGGCAGCAAGGCTTTCAAAGCCAGCTCGAGCGCGTGCCGGTAAAGGAAGAGAACGGGGTTGGCGAGGCGGAAGTCCTCCTGCTCCTGCCGACTGATGGACTCGACAAGGATGTTTGCCGCGTGGAGATACTGCCCAGCCATTTCGAGCTTTGTCGGAAGGAACATGCCGCCGACGACGAATCCGTGAGGGCCTGTAAAGGCGTCTTCTCGCTGATGCTCATCAGAGAGACCAACGAACAGGGGCTTGTGGGTGTGACGATCAGGCATTGGCAGCACCTCTCACGTCGATCTGGCCGGTGACGGCGGCGGCGATCATGGCAGAGCGGCGTTCTTTCAGAAGATCGATCACACGGCGTGCTTCTGCATCCAAAAGATCGACGTCTTTGACCTTCACGCCGATGTATTCAGCAATCTTCTCCCGTTCATCGGGCGGCGGCATCGGGACTTGCAAGCTGCGGATCTCCTCGACGTTCACCCGCTTAAATGTCGACCCCACCATGATGCTCTTCAGCTGCTCCACAACGACACCAGACCGAAGGACCGCCTGCATGAAGTCGCTTGAGTCGCCCGCGCGGAGTGGTCGTAGCAGGCACACGTCCTGACCCAATGCAAACAGCGGGTGATCAACATGAACCTGAGCCACCTCGCCAACCGTCGCATTGCGGCTGAAGATCAGGTCGCCAGGGATAGGCTTGCGACCGCCATCTGTCAGAAGCTCGTAAAAAGCTTGTGTCGTGCACTTCGCGCCTTCAAGTGCAACGTACTTGGACTGCGCTTCACGGATGCTGGCCAGTGGGTAGCCCTCATCAACAAACTCAGCTGTGACGTGCTTGCAGTCTGTGACGCTCCAGTACCGCTTTAGAGCCCCTGTCTCCCAATGCGCTGGCACCTCCCCCAGCCACGCCACGCCGGAATCTTTCATCGGCGCATTGGGATGGAGGCCGCGGGTGACGGCGTGGGAGATGGTGGCCTGGCGCTTTTCGGCCAGCAGGTCGATGAGCTTTTCCTGCTCGGCAATCAGCGTGTCGATCTTGGCGGTTTCGTGGTCGAGGAAGGTTGCAATGGTGGTTTGCTCCTTCCGCGACGGACACGGAAACCGGAAGTCGTTGAACTGGTCGGTCGGGAAACGCCAGCGGCCGAGTTCAGATGCACCTTGACCAAAAGCGTAGAACACCTTCTGCCGGTAGCCGTTTTGTAGAAGGTAGAGAAAGTACCTAGGGTCGCACTTCACACCATCTCTCACGCCGAAAACTCGATAGTCAGGGCTAGTCACCCCGGCGTACGCCGAGATGTCGACGAAACCGGTGAGCAGATCCATGTGATTCATCGCGAAATCGCCGGGATGAACGATCTGGTACTTCGAGTAGTCCATCGAGAGCTGGCCGTCATTGCTTTCGATGTCCTTCACTTTGATGCCCCGCTGCGTGATGGACAGGACTTGATGGCCTTCTTCACCGGCGATGCGCTTGCGAATCTCGAACAGATTCTTGAGTCGTTCGACCTGCCAATGTGCAGGTACGGTACCAAGCCAACGCTCCCCGCTATCCCTGTACTCGCAATACCTCGGCAACCTCATTCCGCCAACCCCCCCAACATCCGCAGGATGCTGGCCGTCACCGTCTTCAACTCCTCGTCGATCACCTGCAAGCTGCGCGGCGGTTCGAACACATAAAAGTGCCGGTTGAACGGGATCTCGTACCCCACCTTGCTCTTGTCCTCGTCGATCCACGCATCGGGCGCGTGCGGCAGCACCTCGCGGGCGAAGTAGGCGCGGATGTCTTCGCCCAGCGGCACGTTCTCGGTGTCGCGCAGCGCGCTGTCGGGCTGGGGCTTGCCCTTCTGCTTGCCCTTGGCGCCCAGCACCGGCTGGCCCGCGGCATCCTTCAGCGTACGCTCGACGGTGATGGTGGTGTAGCCGAAGTCCTCGTTGCTGAAGATGCGCGCGATGGGCACGCGCTTGAGGCGGCCGCCTTCGGGCGCCACTGGCGCGCTGTCGGTGTTCGTCACCAGCTGCGGCTCGCCCAGCGCGTGGCCTGCGGCGTCGAACACGGTGACGAGTTCGGCCTCGGTGAAGTCGCCGAACAGCCGCGTGACGGTGGCGATGTGCGCCTCGCTCATCTCGCGGCGCTTGCTCCCCAGGCTCTTGCGCATCTTCTGCCAGAAGCCGCTGGCGTCGATGAGCTGCACCTGGCCCTTGCGGTCGGCCGGCTTCTTGTTGGAGATGATCCAGACATAGGTGGCGATGCCGGTGTTGTAGAACATGTCGGTGGGCAGACCGACGATGGCCTCCACCAGGTCGTTCTCCAGCACGTAGCGGCGGATCTCGCTCTCGCCGCTGCCGGCGCCGCCCGTGAACAGCGGCGAGCCATTGAGCACGATTCCGAAGCGGCTGCCACCCTCGCCATTGGCCACCGGCGCCATCTTGGACAGCAGGTGCATCAGGAACAGCATGGAGCCGTCGCTCACGCGCGGCAGGCCGGGGCCGAAGCGGCCGTCGAAACCCTTGCTCTCGTGCTCCAACCGCACGGCCTTCTCGACCTTCTTCCACTCCACGCCAAAGGGCGGGTTCGACAGCATGTAGTCGAAGCGGCGGCCGGCATGGCCGTCGTCGCTGAGGGTGTTGCCGGGCACGATGTTCTGCACCGGCTGGCCCTTGATCAGCATGTCGGCCTTGCAGATGGCGTAGCTCTCGTCGTTGAGCTCCTGGCCGAACATGGTGAGGCTGGCGCGCGGGTTGTGTTCGGCCAGGAACTCGCCCGCGATGGACAACATGCCGCCCGTGCCGGCCGTGGGGTCGTAGATGGTGCGCACCACGGCGTTGCCTGGCGTGAGCACGTCGTTGTCCTCGATGAACAGCAGGTTCACCATGAGGCGGATCACCTCGCGCGGCGTGAAGTGCTCCCCGGCCGTCTCGTTGCTGATTTCGGCGAACTTGCGGATCAGCTCTTCGAACACCTGGCCCATGGCGGCGTTGTCCACCACCTCAGGATGCAGGTCGATGCCGGCGAACTTCTCCAACTACCAGGTACAGCAGGTTGGCCTTGGCCAGCCGCTCGACCTGGGTGTGGAAGTCGAAGCGCTCGAAGATGTCGCGCGCCTCCGGCGAGAAGGCCTGCACGTAGGCAAACAGGTTCTGCCGGATGTGGTCCTGGTCGCCCAGCAGCCGGCCCAGGTCCAGCGGCGAAGTGTTGTAGAAGCTCTGGCCGGATCGGCGCAGCAGAAAGGCCTCGGGCGGCACGCCTGCCCGGGTCTTGGCGTCGAACTCCTGGAGCACGGCAGGCTTGGTGGCTTCAAGCACGCAGTCCAGCCGGCGCAGCACGGTGAACGGCAGGATGACGCGGCCGTATTCAGATTGCTTGTAGTCGCCGCGCAGCAGATCGGCGACGGACCAAATGAAGGACGATAGCGCTTGTGGGATCATGGACGGGCAGAACAGCGGGCATGCCAGGTGAAGCGAGGCATGCACAGGCGGAGCGCATGGTAGCGGCCCGACCTTGCCGATCTCAGCCTGTAGCTCCCTGGCAACTCCGGTGCGCTGTCACTCCGCTGGCTTGCGAGCTGGGTGAACCACCCTCTCGCCCATCAGGCGCGATGGCCGTCCCACCATTCAACAGTCGCGGACGGTACCCTTTTATCGAATCAACCGTTCCACATGATCATCCGGCAACCCCAGGCTCCTGTAATGCCTGCGCGCATGCTCGATCTTGGTGAACACATCCTCGTACCCCACCGCCACCCCCTGCGGATCCACATAGGTGTACCCGCCCGTCGCGTGGAACCAAGTGATCATCTCGGGCACGCCCTCGGGCACGTAGAGCGTGTGCGTCTCGCCGGGCGGCTCGTAGGCGTAGGCGCCTTCCTCGGCGATCCAGTCGTGCTCCAGGTACTGCCAGCGGCCCTTGAGCACCAGGGCGTGGACGGCGCCCGAATGGCGGTGGCGCGACAGCACGCCCGACTTGCGCACACGTAGCAGGTTCACGAAGTAGCCGCCCGTGGGGCAGAACAGCAACGGCTTGAACGAGACCGACTGGGTGACGGGCACCCACCATTGGTCATCGGCCATCCACTTGTCGAGCACGCCCAGGTGCACCATGTCGGGCGACATGTAGGGCGGCTGCGGCAGCGCATAGGGAATGGGCAGTTCGTCGGGCTTGTGGTCCAGGGGGGATGCGAGTACAGCGCTCATGGGCTTGGTCGTGTTGGGTGGTGGATGGAGGATCAGTTGGAGGCGGTCTTCTCGCCGGAGGCCTTCATCAGGCGGCTCCAGCGGTTCAACTCGGACGACAGCAGCTCGGCCGACCCGGCCAGCGTGCGCTGTGCTGCAGGCGGCAGGCTCAGGCCGCGCTGCTCGAAGTCCTTCTGCATGGCCGGATCGGCCAGCACGCGGTTCAGCGAGGTGTTCAGGCGCTGCGCCACGGCAGGCGGCAGGCCGCGCGGGCCGGCGACCATGTTCCAGATCTCAAAGCGCAGGTCGGGGTAGGCGGATTCGCTGGTCGGCGGCACTGCGGGCAGGGCGGCGATGCGGTCCTGGCGCAGCACGGCCAGGCCCTTGATCTTGCCGGAGGCGATGGACGCGACGGCCGTGGTGCTGCCCTCCACCATGAAGTCCAGCGTGCCGGCCATCACGTCCTGCGTGGCCTGCATGCCGCCCTTGTAGTGCACGGGCTGCACATGCGTGCCCAGCGCAGCATTGAGCAGGATGCCGCCCAGGTGCGAGCCTGTGCCCACGCCGGCCGTGCCGTAGTTCAACTTGGCCTGGTTGGCCTTCACGTAGTCGGCGAAGTCGTTGAGCCCCTGCACGGGCAGGCCAGCGCGCACCGACAGCACCTGCGTCGCATCGGCCACCGAGGCGATGGGCGTGAAATCGCTCGTGGGGTGGTAGGGCAGCTTGTCGTAGAGCACCGGCGCCACGGCCAGCATGCCCACGTTGGCCAGCACCAGCGTGTGGCCATCTGCCGGCGCACGCGCCACCTTCGCCAGGGCGATGGTGCCGCCGGCGCCGCCGACGTTCTCCACCACCACGGGCTGGCCGAGGTCCTTAGCCATGGCCTGGTCGATGCTGCGGGCCAGCAGGTCCGTCGGGCCGCCCGCGGTGGCGGGCACCACCAGCGTGATGGGCTTGCCGGGAAAGTCCTGCGCCAGGGCCAGGGCCGGGAGCAACGCGGCGGCGCAACCGGCCAGCAACAGCCTGCGGCAGCGGCCGGCGCGCGAGGGCGTGGTGGGGTTCATCGTGTGTCTCCTGCTGTCGTTGTGAAGAAACCAGTGCGGCTCAGGTCTTGCCGGCCGCGCGCTCGCGCAGCACTTCGCGGGCCTGGCGGAAGCCGTCCACCGTGGCCGGCATGCCGCAGTAGCAGCCTGCGTGCAGCAGGATTTCCTGCAGCTCGGCCTCGGTCCACCCGTTGTTCAGCAGGCCGTTGATGTGCAGCTTCAATTCGTGGCTGCGGCCGGTGGCGATCAGCACGCTCACGGTCACCAGGCTGCGGTCCTTCAGGCTCAGGCCGGGGCGGCCCCACACGGCGCCCCAGGCCAGGCCGGTCACGGCCTCCTGCAGCGGCTTCATGAAGTCTTCGTCCTGCGCCGTGGCGGTGGCGCGGTCCACATAGGCCGCGCCCAGGGTCTGGCGCCGGTTGCGCTCGCCGATGGCCAGGGTGTTGGGTGTCACGGGGCGAAAGGGTGGGATCGTGTCGGTCATGGCATGGGGCCTGGGTTGTGGATGTGGGATCCCGCTCACTTGCTGGCGGGCCGGGCGCGCACCTGCACGCCGGCCCACTCTTCCATGAACTGGATCAGCGTGGTGTAGTCCTGCGCACCGGCGCCCTGCGTCATGGCGTGGCGGAAGATCTGCCCGGTGTTCTGGCCGACCCACAT
>CAJYRH010000162.1 GCA_913776795.1 uncultured Pseudorhodoferax sp.
AACGCAAGAAAGACGATTTCAGTATGACGGAGACTGCATGAACGCCGTGAAGAACCTCAGACTCGGCGCACGCCTCGCATTGGGCTTCGGCCTGGTCGTGTTGCTGCTGATCGGCGTTTCCATCCTGGGCCTGGTGTCCATGGCTCAGATCCAGAACCGGCTGGACGACATTGCCTTGGTCAACAACAAGGAAGCCAACCTGGCCGGCGCCATGCGCAGCGCCGTGAGCCAGGTGGCGCAGCGCAGCCGCGACATCGTGCTGTACGACGGCGTGCGCAAGCGCGTGGCCATCGAGGGCATTGCGCAGGCTCGCCAGAAATACGAGGCCGCGGAGAAGGAACTGTCGACGATGTTCGCCACCTTCGACACGACGGCGCATGAAAAGGAACTGCTGGCCAAGGTCGGCACGCTGAAGGCCACGGCGACGCCGCTCGTCTCCAAGGTGGTGGAGCTCGGACGCAGCGACATGACCGACGAGGCCGCGCGTTTTCTCGGCACCGAGGTCGATGCGCCGATGCAGGCGTGGTATGACGCCTTGGGCCAGCTGTCGGACTACGAGCAGCAAGCAAGCGACGAGGCCGCTGCCGAGGCGCAGGCGGCCTATGCCCGCGCGCGACTGCTGATGCTGGCGCTGTGCACAGCCGGCGTGCTGCTGGGCGTGCTGGCGGCGTGGCTCATCACGCGCAGCATCACACGCCCGATCTCCAACGCCGTGCGCATCGCCGAAACGGTGTCGGCCGGCGACCTGACGTCGCGGATCGAGGTGCGCAGCACGGACGAAACCGGCAAGCTGCTGTCCGCATTGCGCGACATGAACGACAGCCTGATCCAGGTCGTCTCCACCGTGCGCACCAGCAGCGACAGCATCGCCACCGGTGCGAGCGAGATTGCCGCAGGCAACCAGGACCTGAGCCTGCGCACCGAGCAGCAGGCCAGCAACCTTCAGCAAACCGCCGCGTCCATGGAGCAGATCGGGTCGACCGTGCAAACCAGCGCCGACACGGCGCGCGAGGCAGCCCAGCTCGCCGTGGCGGCGGCCACGGCCGCCGAACAGGGCGGCGCCGTGGTGGACCAGGTGGTGCAGACCATGGACGCCATCGCAGGCGGCTCGCGCAAGGTCAGCGAGATCATCGGCCTGATCGACGGCATCGCGTTCCAGACCAACATCCTGGCACTGAACGCTGCTGTCGAGGCCGCGCGCGCGGGCGAGCAGGGTCGCGGCTTCGCCGTGGTGGCCACCGAGGTGCGCAGCCTGGCAGGCCGCTCGGCCGGTGCCGCCAAGGAGATAAAGGCCCTGATCGGCGAAAGCGTGAAGATGGCCGAGGTCGGCACCGCGCAGGCCGATGCCGCAGGCACGGCCATGGGCAACATCGTTGCCCAGGTCCAGCGCGTGGCGGATCTGATCTCCGAGATCAGCGCCGCGACGGGCGAGCAGACCACGGGGCTGGGTCAGGTCAGCCAGGCGGTGGGCCAGCTCGACCAGGTGACGCAGCAGAACGCCGCGCTGGTGGAGCAGTCCGCTGCCGCCGCGGCCAGCCTGGATGCCCAGGTGGGACGTCTGGTCGACGCGGTCGGCGTGTTCCGGCTGCCAGGCACCCACGAAGGGACTGCCTCGATGCACTTGCCGCTCCACAAAGGGCCCGGACGGCCAGCGCTTCCAGCCGGGCAGCGCCGGATCGGCGCGCCGCAGGCTGTCCAAGCCTGACGTCGCATCAGCCCCGCGGGTGATGCAGCGCGTGCAGCGCGTGCAGCCGCTCGCGGGCCACGTGCGTGTAGATGGTGGTGGTGGAGATGTCGGCGTGGCCCAACAGCATCTGCACGGCGCGCAGGTCGGCCCCATGGTTCAGCAGGTGCGTGGCGAAGGCGTGGCGCAGCGTGTGCGGCGACGGCGCCACGGCGATGCCGGCGGCCAGCGCATGGCGCTTGACCAGGCCCCAGAACATCACGCGCGACATGGCACTGCCCGCCTGGGCGCCGCGCGTGGTCACGAACAGGTCTTCGCTCTGGCGCCCGTCCAGCAGCGCGGGACGCGCCTCGTGCAGGTAGCGCTCCAGCCACTCCTGCGCCAGCTCGCCGAAGGGCACCAGGCGCTCCTTGTTGCCCTTGCCCGTGACGCGCAACACGCCCTCGTTGAATCCAACCTGGAAGATCTTGAGGCCGACCAGCTCGCTCACGCGCAGGCCACTGGCGTAGAGCAGCTCCAGCATGGCGCGGTCACGCAAGCCCAGCGCAGTCTGCACGTCGGGCGCGGCCAGCAGCGCCTCGACCTGCGCCTCGGTCATGGTCTTGGGCACGCGCAGCGGCTGGCGCGCGGACTGCAGCTTGAGCGTGGGATCGGCCTGCAGCGCCCGTTCGCGCAAGGCCCAGCGGAAGTAGCGCTTGAAGACGGTGAGTCGGCGGTTGGCCGTGGTGGCCTTGGTGCCCGCATGGCGGGCCGCGAAATAGGCCTGCAGGTCCGCCTCGCGCGTGGCGTCCAGCGCGCTGCCGCGCTCTGCCAGCCACTGCGCATACAGCACGAGGTCCTGCCGGTAAGCGGCCAGCGTGTTGCGCGCGAGGCCCTGCTCCAGCCACAGCGCATCGACGAAGGCGTCGATGCGGCCCAGGCTCTCGGCCAATACCGCCGCAGGCGGCGTGCTCACTCCAGCGTCAGCTTGGAGGTCTCCACCACCTTCTTGTAGACGTCGAATTCGGCCTTGATCTGCGCTGCGAATTCCTCGGGCGAGTTGCCGATGATCAGCGAGCCCGTGTCCTCGATGCGCTTGCGCACGGCCGGGTCCTCCAGCGCCTTGCGCACCCCGGCGTTGATCTTGTCGACCACCTCCTTGGGAAGGCCCTTGGGACCGACGATGCCGTAGT
>CAJYRH010000163.1 GCA_913776795.1 uncultured Pseudorhodoferax sp.
GGCCCGCTGGGCGGCGCGGCCTTCAACAACGAGTTCGGGCGGCCCAACCTGCTGGGCTACTTCCGCGAGTACGAGCAGACCGCAGCCTCCGACGTGGACAGCCAGCGCCGCGGCTACCACAAGCCCATCATGATCGCGGGTGGCCTGGGCACGATTGCCGCCGAGCAGACGAAGAAGATCCCCTTCCCGGCCGGCGCGCTGCTGATCCAGCTGGGCGGGCCGGGCATGCGCATCGGCATGGGCGGCAGCGCGGCCAGCTCCATGGCCACGGGTGCCAACGCGGCCGAGCTCGATTTCGACTCGGTGCAGCGCGGCAATCCGGAGATCGAGCGCCGGGCCCAGGAAGTCATCAACCGCTGCTGGGAGCAGGGCGCGGACAACCCCATCCTGGCGATCCACGACGTGGGCGCGGGCGGCCTGTCCAACGCCTTCCCCGAGCTGACCAACGACGCGGGCCGCGGTGCGCGCTTCGAGCTGGCGTCCGTGCCGCTCGAGGAATCGGGCATGGCGCCCAAGGAAATCTGGTGCAACGAAAGCCAGGAGCGCTACGTGCTGGCCATCGCGCCCGCGTCGCTGGAGCGCTTCGCGGCCTTTTGCGCGCGCGAACGCTGCCCGTTCGCCGTTGTCGGCCGGGCCACGGAAGAGCGCCAGCTCGTCCTGGCCTCTGACGACAACCCGGTCGACATGCCCATGGAAGTGCTGCTGGGCAAGCCGCCCAAGATGCACCGCGACGTGCAGACCGTGGCGCGCCGCTTCGCGCCGCTGGATCTGGATGGCGTCTCCCTGCAAAAGGCCGTGATCGACGTGCTGGCACACCCGACCGTGGCCTCCAAACGCTTCCTGATCACGATCGGCGACCGCACCGTGGGCGGCCTGTCGCACCGCGACCAGATGGTCGGCCCCTGGCAGGTGCCCGTGGCCGACTGCGCCGTGACCCTGGCCGACTACGCCGGCTTCGCGGGTGAGGCGATGTCGATGGGCGAGCGTACGCCGCTGGCCGTCATCGACGCGCCGGCTTCGGGCCGCATGGCGGTGGGCGAGGCCATCACCAACCTGCTGGCCGCGCCCATCGAGCTGCCGCGCGTGAAACTCTCGGCCAACTGGATGGCGGCCTGCGGCCAGCCCGGCGAAGATGCCGCGCTGTACGCCACCGTGAAGGCCGTCGGCATGGAGCTGTGCCCGGCGCTGGGCATCTCCATCCCGGTCGGCAAGGATTCGCTGTCCATGCGCACGCAGTGGCAGGACGGCACCGAGAAAAAGCAGGTCAGCGCGCCGGTGAGCCTGATCGTCTCGGCCTTCGCGACGCTGGCGGACGTGCGCGGCACGCTCACGCCCCAGCTGGATGCGACCGAGGCCGACAGCACGCTGGTGCTCGTCGACCTGGGCCGTGGCAAGCACCGCATGGGCGGCAGCATCCTGGCGCAGACGCTGGGCCAGGTGGGCGATGCCGCGCCCGACCTGGACGTGCCGCAGGACCTCGTGAACCTGGTCCGCGCCGTCAATGAACTGCGCGCCCAGGGCCGCATCCTGGCCTACCACGACCGCAGCGACGGCGGCCTGCTGGCCACCGTGTGCGAAATGGCCTTCGCCGGCCATGTCGGCGTGGCGCTCAACGTGGACATGCTGGTCACCGAAGGCGACGGCATCAGCGACAGCCGGGCCGAGTACGGCGACGCCAAGAACTGGGCCATCCAGGTGTCGGCGCGGCGCGAGGAGCTCACGCTCAAGGCCCTGTTCAGCGAGGAGCTGGGCGTGGTGCTGCAGGTGCGCACCGACGAGCGCAACGAGGTCATGCAGGTGCTGCGCACGCACGGCCTGTCCAAGTGGAGCCACTTCATCGGCAAGACGCGGCCCCCGGGCGGCGCGATGGATGTCGGCGTGGGCGAGGTCCAGGTCTGGCGCGACACCAAGTCGGTGTTCGCCGCCAGGCTGTCGGACCTGCACCAGGTCTGGGACAGCGTGAGCTGGAGGATCTGCCAGCAGCGCGACAACCCCGCCGGTGCCGATGCCGAGCATGCGGCGGCCGGCGCGACCGACGATCCAGGCCTGCAGGTCACCCTGCGCTTCACGCCGACCACGGCGGTTGCACCGGCGCTGCTGCATCGCCGGCCCAAGGTGGCCGTGCTGCGCGAGCAGGGCGTCAACTCGCATGTGGAGATGGCCTGGGCGTTCACGCAGGCTGGCTTCGAAGCCTTCGACGTGCACATGACCGACCTGCAGGCCGGCCGCTTCGATCTGGCCGACTTCCAGGGCGTGGTGGCCTGCGGCGGCTTCAGTTACGGCGACACGCTGGGGGCGGGCATCGGCTGGGCGCGTTCCATCACCTTCCACGAACGACTATCAGCGCAATTCCAGGCCTTCTTCGGCCGTGGCGACACCTTCGGCCTGGGCGTGTGCAACGGCTGCCAGATGTTCGCCGAGCTGGCCGACATCATCCCTGGCGCGCAGGACTGGCCGCGCTTCACGACCAACCGCAGCGAGCGCTTCGAGGCGCGGCTGTCGCAGGTCGAGGTGCTCGATTCGCCCAGCCTGTTCTTCAAAGGGATGGCGGGCAGCCGGCTGCCGATCGCGGTGGCGCACGGCGAGGGTTTTGCCAACTTCGCGCGGCGCGGCGATGCGGCCAAGGCCATCGCAGCGATGCGCTTCACCGACCACCATGGCCAGCCGACCGAGGCCTACCCGTTCAACCCGAACGGCAGCCCGGATGGTTTGACGGCCGTGACCACGGCGGATGGCCGCTTCACGGCCATGATGCCGCACCCCGAGCGGGTGTTCCGCAACATCCAGATGAGCTGGACCTCGGGCGACCCGAGCGCCAGCAGCCCCTGGATGGAGCTGTGGCACAACGCACGGCGCTGGGTGGGTTGAGCGTGGCGGCGGCCTGTCAGCCGCCGATGTAGCTCATCTCGATGCGCTTTTCGGCTGGCGCGAGCAAGCCAGCGCCGCGCAGCTGCGAGTAGCGGTCGCTGCGCTGCTGCCAGATGCCGGCAATGGCCTGCGTGATTTCCGCGTCCGGCGCGCCGCCACGCAGAAGGCCGCGCAGGTCGTGGCCGCGGCTGGCGAACAGGCACAGGTAGACCTGGCCCTCGGTCGACAGCCGGGCACGGTTGCAGTCGTGGCAAAAGGCCTGGGTCACGCTGCTGATGACACCGATCTCGCCCGAACCGTCGGCGTAGCCCCAGCGCGCGGCCGTCTCGCCGGGCGCAGTGGGATCAAGCGCCACCAGCGGCAACTCGGCCGACAGGCGTTGCACCACCTCTGCCGAGGGCAGCACCTCGTGCATGCGCCACCCATTGGTGGCGCCCACGTCCATGTACTCGATGAAGCGCAGCACCACGCCGGTGCCGCGGAAATGCCGGGCCATGGGCACGATCTCCTGCTCGTTCGTGCCCCGCTTGACGACCATGTTGACCTTGATCGGGCCGAGACCCGCTTGCTGGGCCGCCTCGATGCCGCGCAGCACGTCGGCGACCGGAAAGTCGACATCGTTCATGCGCCGGAACACGGCGTCGTCCAGCCCGTCCAGGCTCACGGTCACACGGTTCAGCCCGGCCGCCTTGAGGCTGGCGGCCTTGCGCGCCAGCAGCGAGCCATTGGTCGTGAGGGTGAGATCCAGCGGTTCGCCGTCCAGGGTAGGCAGGGCCGCCAGCTGCTCGATGAGCACCTCGATGTTCTTGCGCAGCAGCGGCTCGCCACCGGTCAGGTGGATCTTGCGCACCCCCTGGGCCACGAACAGCCGGGCCAGACGCGTGATCTCCTCGAAGCTCAGCAGCGCGCTGTGCGGCAGGTAGGGATAGTCCTTGCCGAAGACTTCCTTGGGCATGCAGTAGCTGCAGCGAAAGTTGCAGCGGTCGGTCACGCTGATGCGCAAGTCGCGAAGCGGGCGGTGCAGTTGGTCGTACAGGGCGCCAGGCTCAACAATGGCACGCAGCGGCGTCGGCAGGGACGCAGCCTGGGCAACGAGGGGGATGACGCGGCGAGCCATGCCTGATTGTGCCGCAGGGGCCTCGGGTGGACGCCTGGCAGGGACATGGGCATGGCGTGCCGTTTGCGCCGAAGCAGCCACGCCGCAAGCGTCTGTGCGTCCCGCGGTGGAATGCGCGCCGTGCGACGCCACGGCACGGGCCGACGATGCACATTGCGTCGACGGCGCATCTGCGCTGCGCTGGTACGCGCGCGGGTGCCGTGCGCGACAGTGCCCCCTGGGCTGGCCTCAGCCGTGGCGCACCGCCACGGTCTTGAGCACGGTAAAGCCGTACAGCGCTTCGAAACCCTTTTCGCGGCCATAGCCCGAACTCTTGACTCCGCCGAAGGGCAGTTCCACGCCGCCACCGGCGCCGTAGTTGTTGATGAACACCTGGCCGCTGCGCACGCCGCGCGCGATGCGGAACTGGCGTGCACCGTCACGCGTCCAGACCCCGGCGACCAGGCCGAACTGGGTGGCATTGGCCAGAGCCAGTGCATGCTCCTCGTCGTCGAAAGCCATGGATGCGAGGACCGGGCCGAACACTTCCTCCTGCGCCAGCCTGTGGTCTACCGGTACGTCGCGCAGCAGCGTGGGGGCCTGGTAGTAGCCGGTCTCGGGCGCCTCGTCGACGACGCGGCCCTGGGCCACGATCGGGATGTCGGCGGCGTGCGCATCCGACAGGAAATCCCACACGCGCTGCTGCTGCGTCGCCCGGATCAACGGCCCCACGTCCAGATCCATTGCGGCGGGCCCCACGCGCAGGCCCTCGAATGCCACGGCCAGACGCTCCAGCAGCGGTTCGTAGATGGACCGCTCGACCAGCAGGCGCGACCCCGCGGAACAGGTCTGGCCGGCGTTCTGCACGATGGCGTTGACGATGGCCGGGATGGCCGCGTCCGGATCGGCGTCGGCGAATACGATTTGCGGGCTTTTGCCACCCAGTTCCAGCGTGACCGGACAATGCCTTTCGGCGGCGGCCTGCTGGATCAGCGTGCCGATTCTGGGACTTCCAGTGAAGCTGATGTGGTCGATGCCGGGATGGCGCGCCAGCGCATCGCCCACCTCGTGGCCGTAGCCGGTGACGATGTTGATGGCGCCCGCCGGAAAGCCGGCCTGCGCTGCCAGTTCCGCCACGCGCAGCAGCGACAGGCAGGCGTCCTCGGACGGCTTGACGACGCAGACGTTGCCAGCCGCCAGCGCGCCGCCCACACAGCGGCCGAAAATCTGCATGGGGTAGTTCCAAGGCACGATGTGGCCGGTGACGCCGTGCGGCTCGCGCCATGTGAAAACGCTGTAGCCGTTCTGGTAGGGAATGGTCTCGCCGTGCAGCTTGTCGCACGCGCCGGCGTAGAACTCGAAGTAGCGCACCAGCGCCACCGCGTCAGCGCGTGCCTGCTTGGTCGGCTTGCCGCAGTCGCGTTGCTCGAGCGCGGCGAGCTCCTCTGCATGCTCGGAGACCTTCTCGGCCAGGCGCATCAGCAGGCGGCTGCGCTCCGCCGCCGACAGCTTGGACCAGACACCGTCGTAGCACTGGCGTGCGGCGCGCACGGCAGCGTCGATGTCCTGCGCATTGCTGCGCTGGATCTCGTCGAAGGGTTGTCCATCCGACGGGTCGACCATCGGGATCGTTTGGCCGGACGAAGAGGGGACGAAAGCGTTGGCGATGTAGTTCAGTGACATGAAATGAGCGGATGGAGCGGACCAGGAGCAGATGATGCCGGAGGGCCGGCACAGCAAGGTGGCAACGCCTGGCGCAGGTGTAAGCAGGCGCAAGCCCCCAAATCATGGCACGGCGCATCGGGGTGCGGTCACCATCGGCAAGCTGGGCCGGCTCCGCCGCCGGCGCCTGCCGTGCGGCAGGACGGTGGCGCCAATGGCCTGCGCACGGAAGAACGCCGCATTCCCCATGCAGGCCCGAGCGCGTTCCCCACCCGACGCAGGGATGCGCGTGCCGGACCCGCATGCCTGTCCCGTCGCGGGCGTCGTTCGACGCGACCCACGCCGCGTCGGTCCCGGCCGCGCCGGACTGACTTCTCAGCCCCCGTGGAACTTCATCACCAGGGGCACGATCAGCAGCGCCACGATGTTGATGATCTTGATCAGCGGGTTGACTGCGGGGCCAGCCGTGTCCTTGTAGGGGTCGCCCACGGTGTCGCCAGTCACGGCGGCCTTGTGCGTCTCCGACCCCTTGCCGCCGTGGTGACCGTCCTCGATGTACTTCTTGGCGTTGTCCCAGGCGCCGCCGCCGGTGCACATGGAAATCGCCACGAACAGGCCGGTGACGATGGTGCCCATCAACAGCCCGCCGAGAGCGGCCGGGCCCAGCAGCAGGCCGACCAGGATGGGCACCACCACCGGCAGCAACGAGGGGATCATCATCTCCTTGATCGCGGCTGAGGTCAGCATGTCGACCGCCTTGCCGTACTCGGGCTTGGCCGTGCCTTCCATGATGCCGCGGATCTCGCGGAACTGGCGCCGCACCTCGACCACCACCGAGCCGGCCGCGCGGCCCACTGCCTCCATCGCCATGGCGCCGAACAGGTAAGGAATCAGCCCGCCGATGAACAGCCCGATGATGACCATCGGGTTGGACAGATCGAAGGTGACCACCTTGCCATAGGCCTCCAGCTTGTGCGTGTAGTCGGCGAACAGCACCAGCGCCGCCAGGCCGGCCGAGCCGATGGCGTAACCCTTGGTCACGGCCTTGGTGGTGTTGCCCACCGCGTCCAGCGGATCGGTCACGTCGCGCACGCTGCTGGGCAGTTCGGACATCTCGGCGATGCCGCCGGCGTTGTCAGTGATGGGGCCGTAGGCGTCCAGCGCCACCACGATGCCGGCCATGCTGAGCATGGAGGTGGCCGCGATGGCGATGCCGTACAGACCACCCAGGGCATACGACACCCAGATCGCGATACAGACGAAGATCACCGGCCAGGCGGTGGAGCGCATCGAAACGCCCAGGCCCGCGATGATGTTGGTGCCGTGCCCGGTGGTAGACGCCTGGGCGATGTGCTTGACTGGCGCGTACTGCGTGCCGGTGTAGTACTCGGTAACCCAAACCAGGGCCGCTGTCAGAACGAGGCCCACCGTGCAGGCACCGAACAGCTTGAGCTGGCTGCCGGTCGCGGCGATCGCGTTGTCGGGGATCAGCCAGGCCGTGACGAACCAGAACGCCACCAGCGACAGCACCCCCGCGACCGCCAGGCCCTTGTACAGCGCCGGCATCACGTTCTTCATGCCCGGCGAAGCCTTGACGAAGAAGCAGCCGATGATGGACGCGACGATCGACACCGCGCCCAGCGCCAGTGGATACACCACCGTGCTGGCGCCGCCTCCGGTCACCACCAGCGCGCCCAGCACCATGGTGGCGATCAGCGTGACGGCGTAGGTCTCGAACAGGTCGGCTGCCATGCCCGCGCAGTCGCCCACGTTGTCGCCGACGTTGTCTGCGATCACGGCGGGGTTGCGCGGGTCGTCCTCTGGAATGCCGGCCTCGACCTTGCCCACCAGGTCGGCGCCCACGTCGGCGCCCTTCGTGAAGATGCCGCCGCCCAGGCGCGCGAAGATGGAGATCAGCGAGGAGCCGAAGGCGAAGCCGATCAGCGGATTGAGCAATTCGCTGGGCTTGACGCCGGGCGCCCCGTTGGCCGCAAGGTACCAGTAGAACGCGGTCACACCGAGCAGGCCCAGGCCCACCACCAGCATGCCCGTGATGGCGCCGCCACGGAAGGCAACGTCCAGCGCCGGGCCGATGCCTTGCGTGGCGGCCTGCGCGGTGCGCACGTTGGCACGTACAGAAACATTCATGCCGATGAAGCCGCAGGCCCCGGAAAGCACGGCGCCGACCACGAAGCCGACGGCGGTCTTGGCATCGAGGAACAGGCCGATCAACACACCCAGCACCACGCCCACGATGGCAATGGTCTTGTACTGCCGGGCGAGATAGGCCGCGGCGCCAGTCTGGATCGCCGCTGCGATCTCCTGCATGCGGGCGTTGCCCGCGTCCTTGGCCAGGATCCAGCTCCGGGCCCAGAAACCGTATGCCACAGCGACGAAGCCGCAGACAAGCGCCAATATCAGCGCCGAGTTGCCATTCATAAAACGTCTCTCCTCACGCTCGTTCTCGTTGCTCTGAAGGGCACAACGCACGCGGTGCCCCGCTGCGTTGCTTCCTCGTCGTGCTCAGAACTCGTGCGAATGACGATTGGCCAACCGGTCCAATATATAAGCAAATCTCGCAAACACTGTTGCATCGGGGCCTCGACAGGGAGCGCGCCCTCTAAAATCCGGGTTTGTCCCAGGCGTTCCCTTTTTTCAACTGCTCCGAAAGCACCATGTCCCTCGACAAAGTCTCCCCCGGCAAGAACATTCCCGATGCGTTCAACGTGGTCATCGAAATCCCGATGAACGCCGACCCGATCAAGTACGAGGTGGACAAGGACTCTGGCGCGATCTTCGTGGACCGCTTCATGACCACGGCCATGCACTATCCGAGCAATTACGGCTACGTGCCGCAGACCTTGTCCGGCGACGGCGACCCGGTGGACGTGCTGGTCATCACGCCGTACCCGCTGTTCCCCGGTGTGGTCGTGCCTTGCCGTCCACTGGGCATCCTGATGATGGAAGACGAGGCTGGTGTGGACGGCAAGGTGCTGGCTGTGCCGACCGACAAGGTGTTGCCGATCTACAGCCACTGGAAGACAGTCTCCGATGTCAACCAGATGCGCCTGAAGGCCATCACGCACTTCTTCGAGCATTACAAGGACCTGGAAGCCGGCAAGTGGGTCAAGGTGCTGGGATGGGAAGGCATCGACGCGGCCAAGAAGGAAGTGCTGGATGGCGTCGCCAACTACAAGAGCAAGACGGGGGCCTGATCCGTCCATGGCCTCCGAAGGCATCAGCACGGGCATCGTGCACTCCGACCGCCGGCTCGGCATCGAGCACGGCGGGGTGCACAAGCCCATCCACACCTCGGTGCAGTACGGCTTCGACAAGGTCGAAGACCTGATCGGGGTGTTCCAGGGCACCACCAAGGGCGGCTTCAGCTACGCGCGCCAGGGCACGCCGACCACGGCCGCCCTGGAAGCCCAGATCACACGCCTGGAGCGGGGTGTTGGCACGGTCTGCTTCGCCACCGGCATGGGTGCCATCAGCGCGGTGTTCTTCACGCTGCTGCGCGCGGGCGACCACCTGGTGGCCAGCCAGTTCGTGTTCGGCAACACCAACAGCCTGTTCGGCACGCTGCGCGATTTCGGCATCGAGATCACGACGGTGGACGCCACCGATGCGGCCCAGGTGGCGCAGGCGCTGCGGCCGAACACGCGCATGGTCTTCGTCGAGACCATCGCGAACCCGGGAACGCAGGTGGCTGACATGCCGGCCATCGGCCGGCTGTGCGCCGAACGCAGACTGCTCTTCGTGGTGGACAACACCATCACTTCGCCGGCGCTGTTTCGCCCGATCGAAGTGGGTGCTGGTCTGGTGGTGCAGTCGCTCACCAAGACCGTCTCTGGTCACGGGCATGCGCTGGGCGGCTCGGTCACGGACACGGGTTGCTTCGACTGGCAGGACTACCCCAACATCTTTGCGGCCTACCGCAAGGGCGAACCCAGGCAATGGGGCCTGGCGCAGGTGCGCAAGAAGGGTCTGCGGGACATGGGCGCGACGTTGTCGTCCGAGCATGCTCACCACATCAGCGTGGGTGCGGAGACGCTGGCGCTGCGCGTGGCGCACACCAGCGCCACGGCACTCCTGCTGGCGCGCTACCTGGAAGCGCACCCCTCGGTGGTGTCGGTGCGCTACCCGATGCTGGAGTCGCACCCGCAACACGCATTGTCCAGACAGCTGTTCGGCGCAGGATCGTGGTTGCTGTCGTTTGAACTTGCCGATACGGCGGCCTGTCTCGCCTTCCTCAACAGGCTGCAACTGGCGGTGAAGGCCACCGGTCTGGGCGACACGCGCACGCTCGTGATCCCGGTCGCCCCGACGATCTTCTGGGAGGCCGGTGCACAGGTGCGCGCCGCGATGGGCATTGCAGACGGCCTGATCCGCCTCTCGGTCGGTCTGGAAGACAGCGCCGACCTGCTGGCCGACTTCGAGCAGGCCTTGCGTTGAACAGCGTCTAGGAGGCTGCCTTGCGGAACGGCGTGCGCTGCGCCAGTTCGTCCATGTAGTGCTCCACGCCCTGGCCCTCGCGCTCCAGGAAACGTTCCACCGCTTCGGCGAAGGCCGGGTGCGCGAGCCAGTGCGCGCTGCTGGTGCGCACTGGCATCAGCGCGCGGGCCATCTTGTGCTCGCCCTGTGCGCCGCCTTCGAAGCGCCGGTAGCCGTGCCGGATGCACCATTGCACGGGCTGGTAGTAGCAGGCCTCGAAATGCAGGCAGTCCACACGCGCCAGGGCACCCCAATAGCGGCCGTACGCCACGCCTTGTCCCGGTTCCAGCGCCACCAGGCTGCAGGCGATCGGCTGTCCGTCCAGCTCTGCGACGAACAGAAGCCATTGTTCGGGCATATCGCGCGCCATGGCTGCGAAGAAGCTGCGCGCCAGGTAGGGCGCGTTCCCGTGCTCCAGATAAGTGCGCTCGTAACAGCGGTAGAAGAAGTCCCAGTCTGCGGCAGCGATGTCCCGCCCCTGCGCGCTGCGAAAGCGCACGCCGGCCTCAGCCACCTTGCGCCGTTCCTGGCGGATCTTCTTGCGCTTGTCCTGCGCCAAGCTGGCGAGGAACTCCTCGAAGTCCGTGAACGGCAGGCCGTCGGCCATGCGAACGTTATGCCAATGAAACTGGACTTGGTGGCGCAGCATCAGGCCGGCATCGGCGCAAGCAGCCATGTCGGCTTCGTTGCCGAACAGCAGGTGCAGTGAAGACAACTGCTGCTCCTCGCACCAGGAGATTGCCGCGCGCAGCAGCGTCGCCCGGCCGGCCGCGTCGCGCGCCAGCAGCCGCGTGCCTGGCACCGGGGTGAACGGCGGGGCGATGACGGCCTTGGGATAGTAGGGCAGCCCATGGCGTTGGTAGGCATCCGCCCATGCCCAGTCGAACACATACTCCCCGTAAGAATGCGTCTTGAGGTACAGCGCGCAGGCAGCCTGCAGGCGACCCCTATGCCACAGGGTCAGGATGCGGGCTGTCCAGCCGGTGTCGGTGACAGCGCTACCGCTGGCCTGCATGGCATGCAAATAGGCGTGACGCATGAACGGACTGGCGTCCGCCTGTGCCGCCAGCAGGTCGTCCCACGCGGTGGCGTCAATCGCGGAGATGTCGGCCAGGATGCTGAGGGTGGTGTCGTCTGCCATGCTGTGGTTGGAATGATGCCGGCAAACGCGGTGTCGCCGTCGCGTCCGGCGGCTTGGCCCCGAGGCGCCGGGCAAATTCGGGTTACTCACCGCGGGTTCGTGGATGAATGACGCTATCCTATTGCCAGCACGTATTGGCAAGCCTCGAGAAAGATTTCAGATGAAGCAGATCACCGCCATCCTCAAACCCTTCAAGCTGGAAGAAGTGCGCGAAGCCCTGGCAGAGTGCGGCGTGACCGGGCTGACCGTCACCGAGGTGAAGGGCTTTGGCCGGCAGAAGGGCCACACCGAGCTGTACCGCGGCGCCGAGTACGTTGTCGACTTCCTGCCCAAGGTGAAGGTCGAGATCGTCGTCAAGGATGACGACGTGGACCGCTGCGTTGACGCCATCGTGCGTGCGGCGCGGACGGGCAAGATCGGAGATGGCAAGATCTTTGTCACCGATGTGGAGCGCGTGGTGCGCATTCGCACGGGCGAAGAGGACGAGGCGGCTGTCTGAGGCCGAGGCCCTAGATCTGGTCCAGCTGCGGTGCGGGTGCCAGACCCGCGTCATTGACCAGGCTCTTGAGCAATTCCTCTGCATCGCGACCAATGCGGATCAGGTCCATCTGCCAATCGTCGACGAAACCTGCGCGCACAATCGTTCTCAGAAAACTTTCCAGTCCGTCGTAAAGGCCGCCGACATTGAGCAGGCCAATGGGCTTGTTGTGGTAGCCGAGTTGGCGCCAGGTCCAGGCCTCGAAGAACTCTTCGAAGGTGCCGATGCCGCCCGGAAGTGCCACAAAAGCGTCGGCCTGCTCGGCCATCATGCGCTTTCGGTCGTGCATGGTGTCGACCACATGCAGTTCAGTGCATCCGCGGTGTGCCCATTCCTTTTCCACCAATGCTTTGGGAATCACGCCGATGACCCGGCCTCCGGCGGCGAGGGTGGCGTCAGCGACCATGCCCATCAGCCCGTTGTGGCCGCCGCCATACACCAGCTGGCCCCGATGTTCCCCGATCCAGCGGCCGACCTGCTGTGCCGCGGCGCCATGGGCTGGATGGGCCCCGGCACGGGAGCCGCAGTAGACACAGAGCGAAAAGGCCGGCTTCATCGTGCGGGGGGGAGAGAGGTCACGAGTCGGGTTCCGGCGAGGGCGTCGTGCCAGAACTGGGCCTGGGGATGGAAGCGGCTGGCGACGGCCCAGACGGCGACCCACCCCAGGAGCAGCACGAAGGACTCGGCGGCCGGCAACTTGAACGGTGCGATCAGCACGAGCGGCGGCAGAAACCAGAGCCAACTCAGCAGGTAGCGCAAAAAGGCCTTGGGCTGGCTGACGGGGCGACCCGCACGGTCCACAACGCGGATGTGCCACGTCTTCATCGCCAGCGTCTGGCCTTTGGACCAGAACCAGGTGAAATAGATGCCAAACACGACGAACAGGAATGCCTGCAAGGCCATACGGTTGTCCATGGCATTGCGCGTCTGGCTCAGCGTGCCGAACAGGTAACCGGCGATAAAAACCACGCCGAACATCAGCATGCCCTCGTAGAGCCAGCACGCCATGCGGCGCCACAGACCGGGCGTCGGCATGAGGGCGGCCTGGTGCGATGCGCCGGGCGTCATTCGTGGTTCGCCGCGTCTGGCTCGGTGGCGTGGGCGTCGACCTGGGGGAGCAGAGTCTGCGGATTGATCAGATGCGGGGCGGTGGCAATGCGTGGCATAGTCCGCTGATTTTCGGGGGCGACCGGCATCGTGGCGAGGCGTTGGCGCGAAATCGGTCGAAGCGCGGTTGCCACACCCGGCAAGGTCCGATACGGCGCCTGTTCAGCGAGCTTGCGACGTTCCTCCTCGCTGAGGGCCTGGTAGGCTTCCCACTTGGCCTGCTTGTCGTCACTGGCAATGCGCTCGGTCTCCGCAAAATTCAAGCGCGCGCGACTGCGTTCGGCAGCGCTCAGCTTGACCCACTCGCCCATGCGTTCGTGCAGCGTCTGCTGTTCATGTGCAGGCAGCCTGTCGAAGTTGCGTGACAACGCGATCCACTTGCGCCGCTGTGCTTCGCTGAGATTATTCCAAGTTGACCCCAGGGGTTTGAGAGCCTGCCGTTGCGCATGGCTCAGGCTGCTCCAACGCGGACTGGGCGTTTCTGCCTTGTCAGTGGCAGCTGCGCTTGCCGTCCTGGCTCCTGGTTGTACCTGGGCCATGGCCGCTGCACAGCACAAACAGGCGCCGGCGGCAGCGTGGAGCCAGCGGGTGTGCCGGGATTCAAACAAAGCGACGCGCCCCAGTCTCACTTTTGTGGCGCGCTGCCACCCGTCTTCAGAAATTGCAGGAAGCCGGGATCCGTGTAGGCGTCGGTCGGTAGTGCGTCGGTCAGCAGTGCGGCATCGACCTCTGCCACTTCGCTGGCACGGTTGTCGTTTTGCACCATATAGATGGCAAGCAACCCGCCGACGAGCGCAAACAGCGGCAAAGTGGCTCCAACGCGGGCCCACCAGCCCGGCTCGTCCCGGCCACCAAGCTGCAAGGATGCCGCACGTCCCGACCTGACAATGCCCGCTGTACTGACCGCGGGTGACAACGCCACCAGCTTGCGCCGGGCGACGGCCTGTTGCCGGGCAACGCGCAAACGCTCAGCAACGTCATGGTCAAGATTGGTACATGTCTCCGACAGGCGGTTTGCCACCGCCGCGCCGAGGCGGTCCGTTGACATGGCAATGGAAGAAGCTTGCGTCATAGGTGGATTCCTTTGGCCGTCAGGGCGCGGTTCAGACTGGCAACAGCACGGGAACAGTGCGTTTTCACGCTCCCTTCGGAGCAACCCATGGCTGCCGCCGTCTCCGCGACGTCCATCTCCTCCCAGTAACGCAGCAAAAATGCCTCGCGTTGACGTCCCGGCAGCCGCTGGATCTCGGTTTCGATCTCCCGCAGGATCTGTGCCCGGCGCGTCGTGTCCTCCGCGCTCTCGTGGCCGTCGCTGCCATTTTGTGGCGCCAAGGCCTCCAGCAGATCAAAATCGCCGTCTTCGCCGGCGGATTCGAAGTCACTGAGGTTGGAGAACAGCGCGTTGCGCGTCTTCTGGCGTCGAAACCAATCCAGCGTGCAGTTCGACAAAATGCGTTGGAACAGCAGCGGGAGCTCGCCCGGCGGCTTGTCGCCGTAATGCTCTGCAAGCTTCATCATGCTGTCTTGCACGATGTCAAGCGCGGCTTCCTCGTTGCGCACGTGGTAGAGGCAGCGCTTGAAGGCGCGTTTCTCCACACTCTTGAGGAAATCTGACAGTTCTTTGTCGGTGGCCAAGACGACTGTTGTGGAGATGCGCGCTCGCTGTCGGATCGCGACGAAAGCCAAGGATTATCGCATCGACGCCCGCCTGTGCACAGATCTGCCCCGAACAGGTGCGATAATCTGAGCGCTCTTCAAAAAGCAAACGGGTCACGATCCGGCGCTGCAAGCATCTCGCCCATGGTCTTGGCCTTAAGTCCCGATGCCTCTCCACAAGAGGGCGCGAAGGGGCACCCAAGGTATTTCGTCAGAGAAATTCACAAAGGTTGATCATGGAAATCTCCAAGGCCGAACTCAAGTCGGCAGCCGCCGCATCCTCCCCTCTCTCGCAAGCAGGCCCCCAGGAACTCATGGGTGCCGAGATCCTCGTCAAGGCCTTGCAGGCAGAAAACGTCAAGCACATCTGGGGCTACCCCGGCGGTGCGGTGCTGTACATCTACGACGCGCTGTACAAGCAGGACACCATGCAGCATGTGCTGGTGCGCCACGAGCAGGCCGCGGTGCATGCTGCCGACGGCTATGCGCGCGCCACTGGCGATGTTGGCGTGGCGCTGGTGACCTCCGGCCCCGGCGTGACCAATGCCATTACCGGCATCGCCACAGCGTACATGGACAGCATCCCGATGGTGATCATCACCGGACAGGTCCCGACGCCGGCGATCGGTCTCGACGCCTTCCAGGAATGCGACACCGTCGGCATCACGCGCCCCATCGTCAAGCACAACTTCCTGGTCAAGGACGTGCGCGATCTCGCGATGACGGTCAAGAAGGCCTTCCACATCGCCCGCACCGGCCGTCCCGGTCCTGTCGTGGTCGATATCCCCAAGGACGTCTCGTTCAAAAAGGCGCTGTATACCGGCTACCCTGACACCGTGGAGATGCGCTCGTACAACCCCGTGCGCAAGGGCCATGGCGGCCAGATTCGCAAGGCGCTGCAGTTGCTGCTGACGGCCAAGCGTCCCTACATCTACACCGGTGGCGGCGTGTTGCTTTCCAATGCGACCAACGAGTTGCGCACGCTGGTCGACATGCTGGGCTACCCGGTCACGAACACGCTGATGGGCCTGGGCGCCTACCCGGCGTCGGACCGCAAGTTCCTTGGCATGCTGGGCATGCACGGCACGCTGGAAGCCAACAACGCGATGCAGAACTGCGACGTGCTGCTGGCGGTTGGCGCGCGCTTCGACGACCGCGTGATCGGCAACCCCAAGCACTTCGCGCAGAACGAACGCAAGATCATCCACATCGACATCGATCCTTCGAGCATCTCGAAGCGCGTGCGCGTGGACATTCCCATCGTGGGCGACGTCAAGGACGTGCTGACCGAACTGATCGCGATGATCCGCGAGTCCGAGATCAAGCCCGACAGCGGCGCGCTGGCCAGTTGGTGGGAGCAGATCGAGGTCTGGCGCAAGCGCGACTGCCTCAAGTACAACCGGGGCCCCGGCGACGTCATCAAGCCGCAGTACGTCATCGAGACGCTGTGGAACATGACCAAGGATGTCGAGGCCTACATCACCTCCGACGTCGGCCAGCACCAGATGTGGGCTGCGCAGTACTACCGCTTCGACGAGCCGCGCCGCTGGATCAACTCCGGTGGCCTCGGCACCATGGGCGTGGGCATTCCCTATGCCATGGGCATCAAGCTCGCCAAGCCCGAGGCCGAGGTGTTCTGCGTGACGGGCGAAGGTTCGGTGCAGATGTGCATCCAGGAACTCTCGACCTGCCTGCAGTACAACACGCCGATCAAGATCCTGTCGCTCAACAACCGCTACCTGGGCATGGTGCGCCAGTGGCAGGAGATCGAATACTCCAGCCGCTACAGCAGCAGCTACATGGACGCGCTGCCCAACTTCGTGAAGCTGGCCGAGGCCTATGGCCATGTCGGCATGCTGATCGAGCGGCCGCAGGACGTGGAGCCGGCACTGCGCGAGGCGCGCAAGCTCAAGGACCGCACGGTGTTCATGGACTTCCGTACCGACCCGACGGAGAACGTGTTCCCCATGGTCCAGGCCGGCAAGGGCATCACCGAGATGCTGCTGGGCTCCGAAGACCTGTAACGGTCACCACGTCCGGCGCGCCGCGCGTGCCGGATACCTTCAACGACGAATCTATTGCCCGCCGAGCCCGCGCATTACCGTGCGCGGGGGAGGGCGGCGAAAAGAGGAATCTGCCACCATGAAACACATCATCGCAGTGCTGCTGGAGAACGAAGCCGGCGCACTTTCCCGCGTCGTCGGCCTGTTCTCCGCCCGCGGCTACAACATCGAATCGCTGACCGTCGCGCCGACCGAGGATCCGAGCCTGTCGCGCATGACGATCCAGACCACGGGTTCGGACGACGTGATCGAGCAAATCACCAAGCACCTGAACCGGCTGATCGAGGTCGTCAAGGTCGTCGACCTGACCGAGGGCGCCTACACCGAGCGCGAGCTCATGATGGTCAAGGTGCGTGCGGTCGGCAAAGAGCGCGAGGAGATGAAGCGCATGGCCGACATCTTCCGCGGCCGCATCATCGACGTGACCGAGAAGAGCTACACCATCGAGCTGACCGGCGATCAGGGCAAGAACGACGCCTTTCTCGAAGCCATCGAGCGCAGCGCGATCCTGGAGACGGTGCGCACCGGTGCCAGCGGCATCGGCCGCGGCGAGCGCATCCTGCGCGTCTGACATCACGCATCCGCGCGCGCCTGCTGGCAGGCTCGGCGTGGGCGGATCGCGAAAATTGCGAGGCTGCCGTCGGCAATTCGCCTGAACCATTTGGAGCAAGACAATGAAAGTTTTCTACGACAAGGACTGTGACCTCTCCCTGATCAAGGGCAAGACCGTCACCATCATCGGCTACGGCAGCCAAGGCCATGCGCACGCGCAGAACCTGAACGACAGCGGCGTCAAGGTGCTGGTCGGCCTGCGCAAGGGCGGCGCCTCGTGGAGCAAGGTCGAGAAGGCCGGCCTGCAGGTCGCCGAAGTCGCCGAGGCCGTCAAGGCCGCCGACGTCGTCATGATCCTGCTGCCCGACGAGCAGATCGCCCAGGTCTACAAGAACGACGTGGCCCCGCACATCAAGCAGGGCGCCTCCCTGGTGTTCGCCCACGGCTTCAACGTGCACTACGGCTTCGTGCAGCCGCGCGCCGACCTGGACGTCTGGATGGTCGCGCCCAAGGCCCCCGGCCACACCGTGCGCGGCACCTACTCCCAGGGCGGCGGCGTGCCCCACCTCGTAGCGGTGCACCAGGACAAGTCCGGCAAGGCCCGTGACCTGGCCCTGTCGTACGCCATGGCCAACGGCGGCGGCCGCGCCGGCATCATCGAGACCAACTTCCGCGAAGAAACCGAGACCGACCTGTTCGGCGAGCAGGCCGTTCTGTGCGGCGGCACCGTCGAGCTGATCAAGGCCGGCTTCGAGACGCTGGTGGAAGCCGGCTACGCGCCCGAGATGGCCTACTTCGAGTGCCTGCACGAGCTCAAGCTCATCGTGGACCTGATCTACGAAGGTGGCATCGCCAACATGAACTACTCGATCTCGAACAACGCCGAATACGGCGAGTACGTGACGGGTCCGCGCATCGTGACCGACG
>CAJYRH010000164.1 GCA_913776795.1 uncultured Pseudorhodoferax sp.
GGCGTCAGCACCGATTCCGGCATCCCCGATTACCGCGACGCCAACGGCGACTGGAAGCGGCCGCAGCCCGTGACGTACCAGGCCTTCACCGGCGAGGAGGCCACGCGCAAGCGCTACTGGGCGCGCAGCCTGCTTGGCTGGCGGACCATGGCGCACGCCCGGCCCGGCGCCGCGCATGTGGCGCTGGCACGGCTGGAGGCCGCCGGCCACGTGGAACTGCTGCTGACGCAGAACGTCGATGGCCTGCACGACGCTGCCGGCAGCCGCCAGGTGGTCGACCTGCATGGCCGCATCGACACCGTCGTCTGCCTGGCCTGCGGCACACGTTCGCCGCGGGCCCTGCTGCAGCAGGAGCTGGTGGCGCGCAACCCCGAATTCGCCAGCCTGTCGGCCGGCGCGGCGCCCGATGGCGATGCCGACCTGGAGCGTGCGGACTTCTCCCGTTTCGACGTGCCGCCCTGCAGCCGCTGCGGCGGCATGCTCAAGCCCGACGTGGTGTTCTTCGGCGAGTCCGTGCCGCGTGATCGCGTGGCGCTGGCCATGGCTGCATTGCAGCGTGCCGATGGCCTGCTCGTCGTTGGGTCGTCGCTGATGGTGTATTCAGGCTACCGCTTCGCCCTGGCGGCCGCCGAGCAGGGCAAGCCCATCGCAGCCGTGAACCTGGGTCGCACACGCGCCGACGGATTGCTCGCGCTCAAGCTGGAGCTGCCGGTGGCGGACGCACTGGCGGCGCTGGCGGGCTGATGCGTGGCTTTGCACGAAGCCTGCATTTCGCCAACGCTGCTTTACATTCGCCGCCTAAGCTCGTGTCCAGCCCGGCACCACGGACCGGGCCCCGAAAGGAATGCAGATGAAACGCTCGACCTTCACCGCGGCCCTGGTGGCCATGGCCCTGGGTGTGCCGTCAGCCGGCGCGCTCGCCCAGCCGCGCGACCGGGACGGCGACCGGGGCGACAAGGGTCGCCGGGACGACCACCGTGGTGGCCGTGACGACCGTCGCGGCCCCGGCCGCCACGACGACCGCCACCACGGCAAGCCGTCGCGCCACCCGCACGGCGGCCCTCCGGGCCATGCCCATGGCGGCCCGCCGGGTCACGTGCACGGTCGCCCGCCCGGCCATTGGAAGCGCGGCGACCGCCTGCCGCCGGCGTACCGGACGCGCCACTACGTGGTGGACAACTGGCGTGGCCACCACCTGCGCCAGCCGCCGCGCGGCTACCACTGGGTGCAGGTCGGTGCCGACTATGTGCTGATCGCCATCGCGACCGGCATCATCGCCCAGGTGCTGCTGGCGCAGTGACCAGGGCTCAGGGGGCTGGCGGGATCGCCAGCCCGCGCTGCACGGCCGGGCGTGCAGCGAAGGCGTCGAGCACGCGGAGCACTTCGCGGAAATCGTCGAAGCCCACGATCTCGCCGGCCCCGTAGAAGCCCGCGAGGTTGCGCACCCAGGGGAACACGGCGATGTCGGCGATGCTGTAGTCGTTCCCCATGATCCACTGGCGTCCGGCCAGCCGGCCATCGAGCACCTGCAGCAGGCGGCGCGACTCGGCCACGTAGCGGTCGCGCGGACGCTTGTCCTCGTAGTCCTTGCCGGCGAACTTGTGGAAGAAGCCGAGCTGGCCGAACATGGGACCGATCCCGCCCATCTGGAACATCAGCCACTGCAAAGTCTCGTAGCGTGCGGCTTCGTCCTGGGGCATCAGCTGGCCGGTCCTGGCGGCCAGGTACACCAGGATCGCACCGGACTCGAACAGCGCGAGCGGCCTGCCGCCGGGCCCGTTCGGGTCGAGGATGGCCGGGATCTTGTTGTTCGGGTTCAGCGACAGGAACTCGGGCGACAACTGGTCGTTGGTGTCGAAGGCGACGCGGTGCACCTCGTAGGGCAGGCCGGTCTCCTCCAGCGCGATGGACACCTTGACGCCATTGGGCGTGGGCAGCGAGTACAGCTGCAGTCGGTCGGGATGGCGCGCGGGCCATTTTCTGGTGACGGCGAAGGCGGACAGGTTTGGCATGGTGCTCCGTGTGCGTTGGTGGAACGGGGAAGGTGCGCAGCATAGGCCGTGGCCGTGCGCCGTACCTGGCCAGGGCCTTGCGGCTCACGGGGTGGCGCGCGACCTGGGCAGCGGCGGCGGCCGGCTCTCGGCGGACGGCAGCGGATGGTCCTGCAGCGTGGTGTCGGCCGGCGCGACCCAGACCTCCACGGTATTGGGCCGCGGCCGGTAGCGCGCCGACAGCGGCTCGACGACCCAGTCGTTGAAGCCGGCCCTGGGCCCGAGCGCGCGCGCGCAGGCCAGCGAGGCCGTGTCGTGGAAGCGCACGGTGGTCCGTTCGACCGGTACCGGGCTCGCATAGCCGCGCGCGTTGGCGGTTTCCACCACGTCCTCCAGCGGCGGCACTTCGGCACCCATGGCGCGCCAGGTGCGGCGCAGCGGCCAGACCGCGCGCCGCTGGCTGGGGCCGTAGATCTGCACGAAGACGGTGGTGCCGGCGCACTCCTGGCTCGGGGCGGGCTGGGTCTGCGGATGAGCCGTGGGCGAGGGAGGCACGACCGGTGCAGATGAGGGCGTCGGCGTGGCCGCAACCGATGTGGCGTGTGGGCGCACGAACACGCCCTGGGCGAAGCGGCCTGTGTAGCGGCAGCTGGCGGGCGGTCCGTCGCGTGGCGCGCCGGTGGCCGTCTGCTGCAGGTACAGGCGTTCGGCGACGACCGGATCGCACGGGTGCGAGCTGGAGGCCGGGCCCTTGCCCGTGTAGTCGTAAATCCAGTAGCGCGGCGGCGGCGACACCGCCAGGATCTCGGGCGCGGGCACCAGGCAACTGCCGTTGGAGCGGGTGTCGGCATGGCGTTCGCCCGTGGCAAGCAGTGCGGCGCAGGCGGCCGGCAGGGCTTCCGTCAAGGCCGCGCACTGCTGCATGGCCGACTGGTGGATGCGCCGGGCCAGGTCGGAGCGCGTGAACCAGCGCGCCTCGTCGGTGGGGCACAGGGTGTCTGCCGTGCGCAGCAGCGCGGCGGCGAGGTTGCCGGCCGTGGCCGGATCGGCCTTGGCCTGGCCGCCTGGCGTGGCCTTGGCCCACAGGTCGGCCAGCTCCTTGAGCGCGGCGCGCTCGTCCAGCGTCTGCTTGGAGAACGCGCTGCGCGCTGTCTCGATGGCCTGCCACACCGTCACGCCCAGCGTGGCGGCAGCGCCCAGACTCAACGTGGCTCCCACCGCCGTGGCGGCGCCGCTGATGCGCGCCGGCAGCCTGCCGGAGCCGGCGCCGCGCGTGCGTTCATGCTCCTGCGCGGCCCGGTTGGCGGCCTGCGTGGCGGCGAAGGGCGAGCAGTCGTCGTCCTCGAACCACGCGCCCGGGTCGCGCAGCAGTTCGGCGATCCAGCTGCGGCTGAGGTTCTGTCCCAGGAAGGTGCCCAGGTGGAAATAGCTCTCCCATTGGGCTTCCGAGAAGAACTGGTCGGCGGTGGTCTCCTGCGGAAAGTCGGGGTTCTGGCGTTTGAAGTTGACGAGGTCGACCGGCAACCCGTCGCACAGGTTGGGCTTGATGACGATGAGGATCCCGGCACCCTGCTCGGCACCGCCGTACAGCACCTTGGCCAGGGCCAGGCAGGCTGTGCTTTCTGGCGATGCCAGGTCATTCAGCGAGCCGAAACGGGCCAGGCCGGCAGGCGTGCTGGCCGTTCCTGCCAGGTCCAGGCGAGGGCGCTGGAACAGGATGTCGGCCTGCAGGTCGATGCGGGCCTTGCGCACCAGGTCCTCCAGGTTGTCGAAGCCGTAGCGCGGGTCGGCCCCGCAATCGGCCAGCACGACGACCTGCGCGCGCTCGGCCAGCAGCGCATAGGCGCCGGTGTTCTCGAAATGGCCGCCGTCGGTCAGGAACCAGTTGTCGCCGCGTCCGCCCAGGAAGCTGCCGAAGGTCTCGCTGAGCACGCCGCAGGACTTGACGAACAGCCGGGGCCAGCCCCGCTGCTCGCCGGTGCGCGCCGACACGTCCCACCAGTAGCCCAGCCGGATGCCGGCGAAGGTGGCCAGCGCCGAGATGCCGCCGCGCGTGAGGTTGCCGAGGCCTGGTGCGATGGCAGCGCCCGAGATCGCCATCCAGCCGCCCAGGCTGGGCAGGCCCTGGGCGGGCGGGCGCTCCCATTGCTGCTGCGACACCTTCATCAGCCCGCCCGATGCCACCGACAGGGGCAGGCCGCGCCGGTCCTGGTTGAACAGGCCGCCACGCGGGTCGCGCGTCTGGTTGATGCACACGTTGAGCACGTGCACCGGGCCACCGCAGTCCTGTGGACGGTAGCGCTCCAGCGCGATGTCGTCCTCGGCATTGAGGTCGTCCACGGGGATGTGGTTGCGCCGCACCGGCAGCACGGACGGCACCTCCTGCAGCGCCGAGAGCGGGCCGGGCCCGGCGCCCAGCCGCGCGCCATTGGCCGCGCCCAGGTAGCTGCGCACGATGCGCGCCTGGTAGAACGCGTGCAGCGAGGACAGGTTCAGGAATTCCACGTTGCGCGCCGTGGCCAGGAAGAAGGCCGCCAGCGGCAGCAGGAACACCAGCCACATCTGCCAGCCCTGCGCGAACTGCGCGCCGTTGTAGCTGAACACCGCACCCATCACGGCCTTGTGCACCAGCGAGACCCACCACACGCACAGCGCGAACGACAGACCGTAGCCCAGGACGCGGCCCACCATCAGCAATGCCCGCGTGAGGATGCGCCCTGGCAGCAGCTGCGAGGCCAGCGGCAGCACCGTGCGGATCGTGGCGGCCCAGGCGGCCAGCCACAGCGCGGCCGCACCTTGGCCGGTCTCGGTCAGCGGTTCCAGCTCGAAGGCCAGGAACCAGGCCGCGCGGTCGACCAGGCCGGCCAGTGCGATGGCGCTGAACCAGCGGAAGGAACTGGCCAGCCGGGCCGTGAGGTCGCTGCGCGCTGCCTCGGGGGGCGGGCCGGCAAAGCCCAGCCGCGCGCGGCGCAGCGCCAGGGCCCCCACCGGCACGGCAAGCAGCCACAGCAGCAGCAACGCGGCCGTCACGGCCCACAGTGTGGTGCGCATGACCTCGCCGACGGGGCTGGTGCTGGCCTGTGCCAGCCGCCAGTACCACCACAGCAGCCAGACCGTGCCGAAGGCCACGGCGAACCAGCCGGTCGCGGCCCAGCGCCGTGCAAGCACCAGCCAGGGCACGATCCAGTAGGCCATGGCGCGCGTGGCGCCCACCAGCACGACGCAGGGCAGCAGCAACCAGGCCATCGGCACCCACAGCGGCACCCAGTCCGGCAGATTGCGCAGCGCCGCGAACACCGGCGTGGGCTGCGCGAAGCCGAGGTATTGCAGCAGCTGCCAGCCCGCCAGGTTGGCCGCTGTCAACACCACGCCGAGCAGCAAGGCCAGCATGCCGAGCTCGAAGTGGATGGCGACGAGATTGCGCGCGTACAACGCAGCCACGAAGGTGGCATCGCGCGCGCCGCGCGGGATCAGGTAGCGGCCGTTGGCGCGCAGCCACCAGACGAACCAGTTGGCGCGCGCCGCGCCCAATGCCTGTTGCACCCGGGCGGCTTCCTGGGGTGTGCCGGCGCGTGAGAACAACCGCCCGAGCAGACCGCCGATGTGGCCGCCGCCCGACACCGTGGACAGCAGATCGAAACGCAGCAGCAGCCCCTCGCGGGCGAGTGCGCGCAGCAGGCCGAAGCAGAACGTGGCGCTGCGGATGCCACCACCGGACAGTGCCAGCCCCCACAGGCCGGCCTGCTCCAGAGGCTTGCCGAGCTCCTCGTCGGTGCCGGCATCTGCCCAGGCCTGCCGGCGCGCCCGCACCTGCTTGCGCAATTCGTTGTCCAAGCCAGCCCCCTGCCGCGCCCGTCGGCTGTTGTGCTGCGAACGAGGCTAGCGGGGCCGCGGCGCAAACGCGTGTCGCGAATTATTTCGTTACGTTGCGGATGCGGCGCGCGGCGGCATGAAGGTCGTCGCACCCGGTCGGCCGGGCAGGTGCAGTTGCGCCGTGGCAGCGGGCGTCTGGGCCAGCACCCGGCCTTTGCGCACGACCTGCAGCCGCGTGGCGCGCAGCCGGATCGCCTCCACCGGATCGCGTGCCTGCAGCAGCACGAAGCTCGCGTCGCAGCCCGGAGCCAGGCCGTAGCCCCGAAGACCGATCACCCGTGCGGCCGCACCGGTCACGGCCTCGAAGCACTGCGCCATGCCGGCCTCACCGGTCATCTGCGCGACGTGCAGGCCCATGTGGGCCACTTCCAGCATGTCGCCCGAGCCCATGCCGTACCAGGGGTCCATCACGCAGTCGTGCCCGAACGCCACGGTGACGCCCGCGGCCAGCAGCTCGGGCACGCGCGCCATGCCGCGACGCTTGGGATAGGAGTCATGGCGGCCCTGCAGCGTGATGTTGATGAGCGGGTTGGCCACCACACTGACACCGCTCTCGGCGACGAGCGGGATCAGCTTGCTCGCGTAGTAGTTGTCCATGCTGTGCATGGACGTGCAATGCGATCCGTTGACGCGGCCCCCCAGGCCCAGGCGCTGTGTCTCGAAGGCCAGCGTCTCGATGTGGCGCGAAAGCGGGTCGTCGGACTCGTCGCAATGCATGTCCACCGGCAGGCCACGCTCGGCTGCCAGCTCGCACAGCAGCTTCACGCTGGCCGCGCCCTCGGCCATGGTGCGTTCGAAGTGGGGAATGCCGCCAACCACGTCGACCCCGAGGTCCAGTGCGCGACGCAGGTTGGCCAGCCCGCCCGGGCTGCGCAGCACGCCGTCCTGCGGGAACGCGACCAGTTGCAGGTCCAGGTAGGGCGCCACGCGGCGTCGCACCTCGAGCATGGCCTCTACCGGCAACAGGCTTGGATCGCTGGTGTCCACATGGCTGCGGATGGCCAGGAGCCCACGGGCCACCGCCCAGTCGCAGTACGCCAGGGCGCGCTCGATCAGCGCCTCGGCCGAGAGCATGGGCTTGAGCTCGCCCCACAGCGCAATGCCTTCGAGCAGGGTGCCGCTCTGGTTGATGCGCGGCAGGCCCCGGCTGAGCGTGGCGTCCAGATGAAAGTGCGGATCGACGAAAGGCGGGCTGACGAGCAGGCCGGCGGCGTCCAGCGTCGTGTGGGCGGGTGCCTGCAGCCCGCGCGCCACCTCGACGATGCGGCCGTCCTGCACGGCGATGGACATGTCGCTGGCACCGTCGGGCAGGGTGGCATGGGTCACGAGAAGGTCGAGCATGGCGGTATCCGTTGCCGCACGGTGCGGCGTGTCGATGCGATGGTGTTGGCGTGCAGTATCCGTGCCAGGGCACGAACCGTATGGACGGCGTCGGCGGCGGCCTGGGCGGTGCAAGCGCCTAGAATTCGGTCCACGTATACGACTATTGTGCAGGGTGTTCTCCCTCCTGCACCATCGGCCCCCATGTCCAGCGCCCACCCCAAGACCCTTTTGATCGTCGACGACAGCCGCGTGTCGCGCATGATGATCCGCACGCTGGTGGCGGCCCGCAGGCCGCATTGGACACTGCAGGAATGCGAGACCGGCGACGAGGCGCTGGACCGGCTGGCGCACGGCGTTCCCGACTACGTGACCATGGACATCAACATGCCCGGCACCATCGGCACGGACGTGGCAGAGCGCATCCTGCAAGCCTTCCCGCAGGTGCGCATGGCCGTGTTTTCCGCCAACGTGCAGGCGGCGCACCAGGCGCGTGCGGCGTCGATGGGGGCCTGCTTCGTGCCCAAGCCCGTGAGCGAGCGCAGCGTGCAGCAGGCCCTGAACTTTTTCGACGAGGCCGCGTGATCGCGTTGACCGAGCTGCAGACCGACGCGCTCGCGGAGATGTTCAACATCGGCGCGGGGCACGCGGCTGCCAGCCTGTCGGAGATCGTCGGCGACGAGGTTCTGCTCTCCATCCCGCGCATCGCGTTCTGCCGTCGCGAGGACCTGGGCCAGAACCTGGCTTCGCTGCGCAGCGAGCGGCTCGGCGCAGTGCGCCAGGACTTCAGCGGCAGCTTCACGGTCAACGCCTCGCTGCTCTTCACCGAGGACAAGGCCCTGGAGATCGTGCGCGAGATGCTGGGTTCCCAGGTCAGCGTGGACGACCTGCCCGAGTTCGAGCAGGAGGCCATGTGCGAGCTCGGCAACATCATCCTCAATGCCTGCATGGCCGCGATCGCGGAGATGCTGGGCGTGGAGATGACCAGCACGCTGCCCCAGTACTTCGTGAACCGGACCGAGACGGTGCTGCACGAACTGACGTCGGACATGCAGCAGCCGGTGGTGCTGGTGCTGCACATCGACCTGACCATCGAGAAGCGCGAGACGCACGGCGCGCTCGTGTTCCTGCTGAGTTCGGCGTCGTTCCACGAACTGATCGCAGCCGTCGACAGGTTCCTGGCACGCATTTGAGCGAGCAAGAGGCTTCGCGCCCTTTCCGCAACCCATGACAGTGTCGCGCTTGAAGGTGAACTGGCCCCTGTTGTCCGACGCACTGGCGTTGGGGCTGGTGCTGCTCGACGGCAAGGGCCGCGTGCTGCACTGGAATGCCTGGATCGGCCGCTACGCCGGCGTGGCGCTGGCCGATGCGCAGGGCCGCACGCTGGAGCAGGTGTTTCCGGATGCGCTGTCGGCGCCGTTCCGCAGTGCCCTGGGCAATGCCCTGCGGCACCACCTGCCGATCGTCCTGTCCAATGTGCTGCACCATGCGCCGTTGCCCCTGTACGCGCGACCCGAGCACCGCGCCGGCAATCAGCGGCTGCCGCAGTCGGTGACGATCACGCCGGTCGCACAGCCCGAGGGCGGCCACCTGTGCCTGCTGCAGGTGACCGACACCAGCACGCTGGCCACCCGCGAACGCGTGCTGCAGCTGCGCTCGGAACGGCTGTCCCGCGAGGCCGTGGTCGATGGCCTCACGGGCATCTACAACCGCAAGCACCTGGACGACAAGCTGCGTGCGGAACTGGAGCGCGCGCAGCGCAGCCAGGTACCGGTGGCGCTCGTGATGTTCGACGTGGACAGCTTCAAGGCCTACAACGACACCTACGGCCACCCGGCCGGCGACCGGGTGCTGGTGGCCATCGCCCACGCGGCGCGCGAGCAGATCAACCGCGCCACCGACGTGCTGGCCCGCTACGGGGGCGAGGAGTTCGCTGCGGTGCTGCCAGCGTCGGACAAGATCGGCGCGCAGCTCGTGGCCGAGAAGATCCGCAGCGCAGTGGAGGCGCTGGCGATCCCGCACCAGGCCTCCAGCGTGGCGCCCTGCGTGACCGTGAGCCTGGGTGTGGCCTGCCACGATCCGCGCGACGGCTTCCCGGGCGCCCACGAACTGCTGGAGTTGGCCGACCGCGCGCTCTATTCCGCCAAGCGCAACGGCCGCAACCAGGTGCGCTGGACCGTCAGCAGTGCCACGCCGCTGGACATCTTCCCTGTGACGCAGCGCTGATCAGCGCGCGAGCCGCATGTCGCGTGCAAGCGCCTCGGCCAAGGTGTGCGGATCCTCGACGAAGCGCACCAGATCGGTGACCTCGTTCGCACGGATCGTGCCCAGCCGGGCCATCTCCTGCACGCGCTGCTCGAAGCCTTTCCAATAGACCGCGCGCGGGCCGACCAGGTAGATCGGCACGGGGTCGAGCTGGCGGCTCTTGATCGATTCCACCGTTTGGTAGATCTCCCACTCGGTGCCGGTGCCGCCGGGCGTGACGACGACGGCCGCGGCGTGGAGCACCATCATGGACTCGCGCATGGCCACGCTCGTGAACACCAGGCCGTCGCTGACGATGGGCTGGCCCTGCCAGGTTTGGAACGCAAGCCGCGCATCGGCCTTGTCGCGCGCCGGGCCGTAGTACGTGGTGTAGCCGATGCTGGGGCCGCCGGCCTCGGTGGCGCCACGTGCGGCCGCTTCCATCATGCCGGGTCCGGCGCCGGTCAGTATCGGCAACCTGGTGCCGTGCGCGCGTGTCCAGTCCGCGGCGAAGCGGCGCACGCCCTGGTAGAGCCGGCCGCTGTCCGTCGGCGGCGCGCCGGCCCTGTCCTCGCCCAGGCGCGAGCTGCCGTAGACCACGACAAACCCGCGCGGATATTTCCCCGTCTTGAAAGCCTCGGCACAGTGCAGGTCGCGTGCCATGTCGGCCGCCGTGAGCCGATTTTCCTCGCCCTTGTACGGGCCCGTGTAGCTTGCGTTCGGCGCCACGCTCGTGCAGGCCACCGGAACGGTCAGCGTGGCACACCCCTGCAGCATGCAAAGCGACGCGACGAGCAGCCAGCAGCCGGTGCGCATGGCATCGGTCCCGGTCACTTGGTGCCGAAGATGCGGTCGCCCGCATCGCCCAGGCCCGGCAGGATGTAGCCGTGCTCGTTGAGCTGACGGTCGATGGCGGCCGTGTAGATCGGCACGTCAGGGTGTTCCTTCTGCATGGTGGCGATGCCCTCGGGGCAGGTCAACAGGCAGACGAACTTGATCGATTTGGGATTGAGCTCCTTGAGCCGCTCGACCGCGGCGCTGGCCGAGTTGCCGGTGGCCAGCATCGGGTCGACGACGATGATGTCGCGCTCGTGCATGTCCTGCGGCATCTTGAAGTAGTACTCCACGGCCACCAGGGTCTTGGGGTCGCGGTACAGGCCCACATGGCCCACGCGCGCGCCCGGAACGATGTTGAGCATGCCTTCCAGAATGCCGTTGCCGGCGCGCAGGATGGAGACGAAGACCAGCTTCTTGCCGTCGATGACGTTGGAGCGCATGGTCTCCAGCGGCGTCTCGATCTCGATCTCCTGCATGGCCATGTCGCGTGTGACCTCGTAGGCCATCAGGCTGGCCAGCTCGTTGAGCAGCCGGCGGAAGGTGTTGGTGCTGGCGTCCTTGCGGCGCATCAGCGTCAGCTTGTGCTGCACCAGGGGGTGGTCGATCAGGTGGACATTGGACATGGCGACTTCTTGTTGGTTGCAAATGGAACTAGAAAACGGTGCCGTCGCTGGCGATGTGCAGTGGCGGCAAGCCCCCACGCAAGCGCTGGGCCAGCACGCGGCCCATGGCCCAGGTGCCGCCTTCCAGGACGCAGGCCAGCGGCAGCTGCGACGTGCCCACGCCGAGCTGGGCGCGCACGATGGGCGCCAACTCGTCGAGCAGGGCGACGGTCAGGGCCCGCCATTCGACCACGAGCTCGTCGCCGGGATGCCATGTGCGCGTGGCCAGCGCTGCGTCGCGCAGCGTCAGCACACCCGCATCGAGCAACAGGCCGCCGTTGCGGTACTCGGGCAGGCCGGTCAGCGCGTCGATGCCGTCGACGTGCACGCCGGCCCACTGGAACGGCTCCAGCAGCGAGTAGGTGAGCCACTGCGAAAGCTTGTGGAACGGCATCCAGCCGGCGGAGAGTCCCGGGCCCGCCACCGCATCGTGGCGCCAGCAGTCGCCGAGCGGCTGCGTGCCGATGCAGTTCTGCGCAGGCCAGATGCCCGACAGCGACATCAGCAGCTGCGACAGGATGCCATGCGCCGCCACCGTGGCGGTGGGGGCGATGCCCGTCGGCCCCATGGGCGCCACCAGCATGTCGAACAGGCCGCCCGGACGGCCCTGTGGCCCGAACACCTCGGGCTGTGCGGCCATGGCCTCGCCGAGCCTGCGCAGCAGCAGCACCCGCCCCTCGAGCCCGACCAGCGGGTTCGAGCCGCCGACCTGAAATGCCTGCGCCAGGCGCTCGGGCAACAGGCCACGCAGGCCTGCCGCGTCGACCTGCAGCGGATGCGCAGGGTCGCTCGAGAACATTCCGCCCAGGAAGGCATGCCAGCTCGCCACGCCCAGGCCTTCGGAGCGTGCGAAGCGCTGGCCGCTGGAGGTTTCCAGGTAGCTCCAGTCCGGTCCGGCCCCGGCGTCCAGCAGCACGCTGACCAGGGCCAGATCGATCATGGCGCGGGCACGCGCCGGCGGGTCCAGCGGTGCGAGCCGCGCATCCAGGTCGGCCTTGCGGTCGACGCCGCCGGCCTCGAAGTGGCGCCAGCGGCTGTGGAACGGGATCTTGAGATCGGGATAGCGCTGCCGCGTCAGCGCGGCCACGTCGGCCGCGGTGCCATGCAGCG
>CAJYRH010000165.1 GCA_913776795.1 uncultured Pseudorhodoferax sp.
AGCGCGGCTCCGGTGCTCACCCACACCGGCAGCGATATCTGCTGCGGCACACTGCTGCAGCCTGGGTACCTGCCGTGCCAATACCTGCGACAACAGGAGGTCGAGTCGCTGCGGCGCATGCTGGGCAGCGCGCAGGTGGCTGTCCGGTCACGCCAGCTGTCGGTTCTGCCGGGCTGTTTTCAATCCATCTTCCACCGCCGCACCGAGCTGGAGCAGCAGGCCGGGCCATAGTTTCCCGCTGCGCAAGAACGCTTCCATGATGGCGTTGGCCAGTTTCCATCGGCGGTCGCCGCGCATTGCCGATGGCACCAGCCACGCAAGCGCTGGCGCGCGCCGTGCCCCTGCCGCGCGCTGAGGGCGCAGGGCGGCATGCCGGGATCGTCGGTGCCTGGGGCGTGGGTCACGGCCGGCTGGCCGGTTCAATGGGCTGCGGCTGGCCGGCGCGGCATTCGATAATTCGCGGATGTCTCGCAAGTCTCCTCTGTACCTGGCGCTGTTGACCGCACTGCTGTCAGCCTGCAGTCCGGCGCTGAACTGGAGGGAGGCCCGCATCGACGGCACGGCGCTCCGCGTGCTGCTGCCCTGCAAACCCGATCGGGCAGAACGTGAGGTCGCCATGGGTGGGCGCACTCTGCCGCTGCGAATGTTGGGTTGCGATGCGGACGGTGCCACCTTTGCCGTCTCGCATGTCCGGACGACTGCCGATGCCACCGAAGCCGCTGCGCTCCTGGCTGGATGGAAGCTCGCCGTGCTGGCCCATGTGCATGCCGACGCGGTGGTGGAGGAGACATGGTCCCCCGGTGCGGCCCTGGCCGCCGCAGGCCCGGCGTCGCGCATGCGTGCACAGGGTCGCCGAGCGGACGGTGCGGCCATCGCCATGCAGGCGGTCTGGTTCTTGGTCACCGACGCGGCAGGCCTGCATCTTCTGCACGCTGTCGTATTCGCGCCGCAGGCCCGGCCCGAGGTCGCGGAGACCTTCTTCTCCAGTTTCGTGCCGGCACCATAATCCCGCAGTCATGACCGGCATCCTGATCGTCGCCCATGCGCCGTTGGCGCACGCTTTGCGCCAGTGCGCGCTGCACGTATTTCCCGACTGCGAGCGCGGCGTGCAGGCTCTGGACGTGCAGCCCCATGTGTCGCCCGACGAGACGTTCGGCGCCGCCCGCATTGCGATGGCGCAGATGGGCAACGTGCCCGTGCTGGTGCTGACCGACGTGTTCGGCGCCACGCCCTGCAACGTGGCCCAGCGCCTCGTCGACGGCGTGCGCAGCAAGCTGGTGGCCGGCGTCAACCTGCCCATGCTCCTGCGCACGGTAAGCTACCGGCACGAGCCCCTGGAGGCACTCGTCTCCCGTGCGCTGGTCGGCGGCACGCAGGGCGTCATGCAGGTGGCGATCACGGCGCCGCAGAACCAGGCAAGGAAGAGGAATGATCAAAGCCACCACGAGCATCAACAATAAGCTCGGGCTGCACGCCCGCGCGTCCGCCAAGCTCACCAAGCTGGCGGGCAGCTTCCCGTGCGAGGTCTGGATCGCCAAGGGCGAGCGGCGCGTGAACGCCAAGAGCATCATGGGCGTGATGATGCTGGCCGCGGGCCTTGGCAGCACCGTGCTGATCGACACCGAAGGCCCCCAGGAGCAGGAGGCCATGGATGCGGTGCTGGCATTGATCGCCGACAAGTTCGGCGAAGCGGAGTGAGCGCGGCGATGCGGAGCATGCGGTGACCTTCTCCCTGCATGGCCTGCCGGTCGCGCGCGGCGTGGCGATCGGCCGTGCGGTGCTGATGGCATCCAGCCGTGTCGAGGTCGCGCACTACTTCATCGAGCCAGAGCGCATTGACGGCGAGATCGACCGGCTGCGCTCTGGCCGCAATGCCGTCATCGACGAGTTGCACCGGCTGCAGCTCAGCGTGGCGCAGATGGGGCCGAACGACGCGCCGCATGAGCTGTCGGCCATGCTGGACGTGCACCTCATGCTGCTGCAGGACGAGGCTCTCACCAGTGGCGTCAAGCACTGGATCACCGACCGTCTGTACAACGCCGAATGGGCGCTGACCACGCAGTTGGAGATCATCGCGCGCCAGTTCGACGAAATGGAGGACGAGTACCTGCGCGAGCGCAAGGCCGACCTGGAGCAGGTCGTCGAACGCATCCTTCGTTACATGAAGGGCGTGGCCTCGCCCGTCGCGCCGCCGACCGCGCCGCGCCGCAAGACCCAACAGGATTTGCTGTTGGACGACACAGTGGACGTGCCGCTCGTGCTCATCGCACACGACCTCTCGCCGGCCGACATGCTGCAGTTCAAGCAGAGCGTGTTCGCGGGCTTCGTGACCGATGTGGGCGGCAAGACTTCACACACGGCCATCGTGGCGCGCAGCATGGGCATTCCGGCCGTGGTTGGCGCGCGCACGGCCAGTCAGTTGGTGCGCCAGGACGACTGGGTCATCATCGATGGCGATGCGGGCGTGGTGATCGTCGACCCGTCCGCCATCATCCTTGCCGAATACGGCTTCAAGCAGCGCCAGGGTGAGCTCGAACGCGAACGCCTGGCGCGCCTTCGGCACACGCCGGCCGTGACATTGGACGGTGAGCGCATCGAGCTTCTGGCGAACATCGAGATGCCCGAGGATGCGCCGGGTGCCCTCCGGGTGGGGGCGGCCGGCGTCGGCCTGTTCCGCAGCGAGTTCCTGTTCATGGGCAGGCGCGGCCATCTTCCCGACGAGGAAGAGCAGTACCAGGCCTACCGCCGGGCGGTACTGGGCCTGGAGGGGCTGCCGCTCACGATCCGCACCGTTGACGTGGGAGCCGACAAGCCGCTGGACCGCGTCATCAAGGACGAAGCGCATTTGAACCCGGCGCTGGGCCTGCGGGCTATCCGCTGGAGCCTGGCCGACCCGGCCATGTTCCGCACGCAGCTGCGCGCCATCTTGCGTGCGGCCGTGCACGGGCCTGTGCACCTGCTGATCCCGATGCTGGCGCATGGCTCCGAGATCCGGCAGACGCTCTCGCTGATCGACTTCGCACGCGCCGAGCTCGACAACCGCGGCGTGGCCCATGGCGCCGTACTGCTGGGCGCCATGATCGAGGTGCCGGCGGCGGCGCTCACGGTGCGCATGTTCCTCAAGTATTTCGATTTCCTGTCGATCGGCACCAACGATCTGATCCAGTACACACTGGCGATCGACCGTGCCGACGAGTCGGTGGCCCACCTGTACGATCCTCTGCACCCGGCCGTGCTGCGCCTCCTGGCTGACACCATCGCCCAATGCCGTGCCCTGGGCAAGGCGGTGAGCGTCTGCGGCGAGATGGCAGGCGACGTGCAGTTCACGCGTCTGCTGCTGGGTCTGGGTCTGCGCAGCTTTTCCATGCACCCGTCGCAGATCCTGGCCGTCAAGCAGGAAGTGCTGCGCGCCGATACCGGCAAGCTGGCGGCCTGGGCGCAACAGGTGCTCGGGGCCGACGACCCGGGCGCGCTCCTGTCGAAGGGCTGAAAAGCGCTGACCGCCGCTCAGTGAGTCGCCAGCACATGGCCGGCCTGCTGGTCGGCGTGGTAGCTGGAGCGCACCATGGCGCCCACGGCGGCGTGGCTGAAGCCCATCTTGTAGGCTTCTTCCTCGAACACCTTGAAGGTGTCCGGGTGCACGTAGCGGCGCACCGGAAGGTGGCTGTTGCTTGGTGACAGGTACTGGCCGATGGTCAGCATGTCGATGTCGTGCGCGCGCATGTCGCGCATGACCTGCAGGATCTCTTCATCGGTCTCGCCCAGGCCCACCATGATGCCGCTCTTGGTCGGCACGCCAGGGTGCAGGGCCTTGAACTTCTTGAGCAGGTTCAGGCTGAACTGGTAGTCGCTGCCGGGGCGCGCCTGCTTGTACAGGCGCGGCGCGGTTTCCAAGTTGTGGTTCATCACGTCCGGCGGGGCGGCCTTGAGGATTTCCAGCGCGCGGTCGTCGCGGCCACGGAAATCGGGCACAAGGATCTCGATCTGCGTGCCCGGCGACAGCGCGCGGGTCTGGCGGATGCACTCGACGAAGTGGCCGCTGCCGCCATCGCGCAGGTCGTCGCGGTCCACGCTCGTGATGACGACGTACTTGAGGCGCAGCTTGGCGATCGTCCTGGCCAGGTTCAGCGGCTCATCCGCGTCCAGCGGATCGGGGCGGCCGTGGCCCACATCGCAAAACGGGCAGCGCCGCGTGCACTTGTCACCCATGATCATGAAGGTCGCCGTCCCCTTGCCGAAGCATTCGCCGATGTTGGGGCAGGAGGCTTCCTCGCAGACCGTGTGCAGGTTGCTCTCGCGCAGGATCTGCTTGATCTCGTAGAAGCGTGTGGTCGGCGAGCCGGCCTTCACGCGGATCCAATCGGGCTTCTTGAGCGTCTCGGCCTGCTCGACCTTGACCGGGATGCGCGAGAGCTTGGCCGCGGCCTTCTGCTTGGCGGATGCGTTGTAGCTGGCGGCGTCTTGCGCGTCGCGGACGACTTCGGTGCTGCTCATGGCGGTCAGGGGGCGAGGTGGGTGGCGAGCTTTTCGCTCAGCACCGACGCCGCTTCGTTCCAGGTGATGGGGAGGCCGATTGTAGAAAGGTCCACCGTCTGCAGCCCGGCATATCCGCAAGGGTTGATGCGGCTGAAGGGCTCCAGATCCATGGCCACGTTGAGCGCCACGCCGTGGTAGGTGCAATGCCGGCTGACCTTGATGCCCAGCGCGGCGATCTTGCCCAGGCCGGTGAAGAGCGGCTCCTCGCCCGGCGGCGTGGGCTCCAGCCGGGCATGGCCGAACGGGTCGTCCAGCCGCACGTAGATGCCGGGCGCGCCGCGCACGCGGTGGCCGGTCACGCCGAAGTGGGCCAGCGTGCGCAGCACGGCCTCTTCGATGCGGTGCACGTACTCCTTGACGTAGTAGCCGGCGCGCTGCAGATCGATCAGCGGATAGGCCACCACTTGGCCAGGGCCGTGGTAGGTGGCCTGGCCGCCGCGGTTGGTGGCCAGAACCGGGATGTCGCCCGGCAGAAGGATGTGCTCTGCCTTGCCGGCCAGGCCCTGAGTGAACACGGGGGGATGCTCGCAGACCCAAAGCGCATCGGGCGTCTCGGAACTGCGTGCAGCCGTGAAGGCCTGCATCTCACTGCAGACGACGGCGCAGTCGATGAGGCCGCGCTGCGCGATGTGGATCTCGGCCACGCCCCTACAGCACCACCTTGACCATGGGGTGCGTGCTGAGCGTGCGGTAGAGCTCGTCGAGTTGCGCGCGCGAGGTGGCCGTCACCGTGACCGTCACACCCAGGTAGTTGCCGCCCTTGCTTTCGCGCAGTTCGACCGTGCTGGCATCGAATGCGGGATCGAACTGACGCGCGATGCTGGTCACGGCATGCACGAATCCCTCGGCCTTGGTGCCCATCACCTTGATCGGGAACGCAGACGGGTAGTCGATCAGTGAGTCCTTGCGCGCCTCTGGTTGCGGAGTGTCGGGGGTGTCGTTCATCAGATGGGTTCCTGGTTGGCGCGGGGGGTGACCTGCTGGGAGCGCGCGCATTTGCGCGCAAATGTAGTTGGGGCGGCTGTTGCCAACGGCCAGGGCGCCCCGCACGCCGGCAGCCCCCCCGTTGGACGACGGCCGCCGCCCATCGCTGGCGGGAGTGACCGCAGGGCGGATGACCGTATGCAGCGCAGTTGCCCATCGGCCGTGCGGCACCGTCGCCCGATCACGCCATGGCCGTGCCCCCTGGGATGCGGAGCTGTTGAGGGTTGCACTGCTGAACAGTCCGTCACGTGGAGTCCTGCTCGTTGCACTTCGCCTCTCTTTACGGAGGCCATCGATGGGCGCGAAGCCTGCATTGGAGCCCACCGGCACACCCGTGCAGTGCGCCTGCGCCGCACACCGCTGGAAGCGTTCCTCGTCGGGGGCACACGCGCGCTGAGCGACGTACAACGCGCAACCAGATAACTGCCAGCGGCAAGCAGGCCGGACATCTTTATCGCCGCCGCTGTTGATGGGCCCGTGGCCAAACGCCAGGCTTTGCCACCGTGCGAAGACGTTCACGGACCATGGAGGCGGATGCGGATTCTGGTGCTGCTGCGGGAGTCATGGGGGCACAAATGCAACGCCACCAGCGTGAAGCTTTCCAGCGGCAGGGGTTTCTACGTATAATAAGTGGCTTTGCGGAATTCTCGGGGGAGGCTTCACACGCTGCATCGAAAGCGCCCAGGCGCCGACGGCCGCAGCACAGAAGCGCTGCGCAGCAGGAGCACAGGGAGCCATAACGAATGACATACCAAGCCCCTGTGTCCGAGATGGATGCTGAAGTCGCAGATTTCAAGCCCTTGACCGCCGAAGAGGCACAGCGCTTGCGCGACGCAAATCCCGCGCTCTCGCCCTGGTGGGTGATTGCGGCCCAGCTGGGTGTGGGTGTGCTCGTGGCCATGCTGGCGCTGCTGTGGGTGCGTGAGTGGTCGGCTGCCTGGTCCGCGTTTTATGGCGCGCTGGCGATCGCCCTGCCTGCGGCATTGTTCGTGCAGGCCATGCGCCGCTCGGTCGTGAATTCGCAGGCTGCGATGCTGCAGTTCGCGGTCTGGGAAATGGTCAAGCTGGGCCTGAGCGTGCTGATGCTCGGTGCGGCCTGGTGGTTGATCGCAGACCTGCACTGGCTGGCCATGCTGGCCGGCGTGGTGGCTGCACTGAAGATGTATTGGCTGGCCCTGGTGGCTCGGCCGAAGTTGTTGAAAACGGAACTGAAGAGACCTTGAAAGATGGCCGCTGAAGGACACGCACCGACCGCAAGTGAGTACATCGTCCACCACTTGCAACACTGGCAAGTGGATTGGGGTCTCAATCCCGTGAAGCAGACGGCCATCGTCGACTTCAACGTCATCAATCTGGACTCCGTCCTGTACTCGTTGATCCTGGGTGTGATCGGCTGCTTCGTCATGTGGCTGGCCGCGCGCAAGGTGTCCTCGGGCGTGCCTGGCCGCTTCCAGGCCGCGGTCGAGATCTTGGTCGAGATGGTCGACAACCAGGCCAAGGCCAACATCCACAACGCGCAAAGCCGCAAGTTCATCGCCCCGCTGGCGCTGACCGTGTTCGTCTGGATCTTCCTGATGAACGCCATGGACATGCTGCCTGTCGACCTGCTGCCGAGCGCCTGGACCCATGTCTACAGCGCGCTGGGCCACGACCCGCACCATGCCTACATGCGCGTCGTGCCGACCGCCGACCTGTCGACCACGCTGGGCCTGTCCACCTCCGTGCTGTTCCTGTGCTTCCTGTACAGCATCAAGATCAAGGGTCTGGGTGGCTGGGGCCACGAACTGATCACTGCTCCCTTTGGTGCCCACCCCGTGCTGTGGCCCATCAACCTGCTGATGCAGGCCATCGAATATCTTGCCAAGACCGTCTCGCATGGCATGCGGTTGTTCGGCAACATGTATGCAGGCGAACTGGTGTTCATGTTGATCGCCCTGATGGGTGGCGCCATGGCCTTCAGCTTCTCCGGCATGGCACTCACGTTGGGTCACGTGGTCGCTGGCTTCATCTGGGCGGTGTTCCACATCCTCGTGATCACGCTGCAGGCTTTCATCTTCATGATGCTCACGCTCATCTATCTGGGCCAGGCACATGAGGCGCACTGATCGTCCGCAGCAGTTTTCTCTCGTTTCTTTCTCTCTTGCCTTTTCATTTATCTAAGGAGTCATCATGGCAAACGTTCTCGGTCTCGTCGCTCTGGCTTGTGGTTTGATCGTCGGTCTCGGCGCGATCGGTGCTTCCATCGGTATTGCTCTGATGGGTGGCAAGTTCCTCGAGTCCTCGGCACGTCAACCCGAACTCATGAACGACCTGCAAACCAAGATGTTCATCTTGGCTGGTCTGATCGACGCGGCCTTCCTGATCGGTGTGGCCATCGCCCTGCTGTTCGCCTTCGCCAACCCGTTCATCGCTGCACTGCCTGCCGCCTGATTTTGCGTTCGACGCCCCAGCCTAGAGTAGAGGAGTGTTGACGTGAGTATCAACGCAACCCTGTTCGTTCAGGCCGTCGTCTTCCTGCTGCTGGTGCTGTTCACGATGAAGTTCGTGTGGCCGCCCATTGCAAAGGCGCTGGATGAACGGGCACAGAAAGTCGCAGCCGGCCTGGCGGCCGCGGAGAAGGCCAAGGCCGAACTCAGCTCCGCCAACCAGCGTGTCGAACAGGAACTGACAGCCTCGCGCAACGAGACTGCCAGCCGCCTGGCCGACGCGGAGCGCCGCGCCCAGCAGATCATCGACGAGGCCAAGAGCCGCGCCGCGGAAGAAGCCGCCAAGATCGTGGCTGCCGCGCGCGACGAAGCCGAGCACCAGACCGTGCGTGCACGCGAAGCCCTGCGCGAGCAGGTCGCCGTGCTGGCCGTCAAGGGTGCCGAACAGATCCTGCGCAAGGAAGTCGACGCCGGCGTGCACGCAGACCTGCTGCAGCGCCTGAAGACGGAGCTCTGAGGACGCCATGGCCGAACTCGCGACCATTGCGCGTCCCTATGCAGAGGCCTTGTTCAAGGCCGGCGCGTCCGACCTGAACGGCACGCAGGCCTGGCTCGACCAGCTGGCAGCGGTTGCCGGCCAGCCGGAATTGCTGCAGGTTGCTGCCAACCCGAAGGTCACGCCTGCCCAGGTGTTCGACCTGATCGCCGGCCTGGTGCCGCAGGGTCTGCCCGAGGCGGGCAAGAACTTCCTGCGCGTGCTGATCGACAACGATCGCCTGGCTGCCCTGCCCGAAGCGGCAGTGCAGTTCCGCGCGTTGAAGAACGCCGCCACGGGCGCATCCGACGCGGTGGTCTACAGCGCCTTCCCGATCGATGCGCAGGCGCTGCAGGAAGTCTCGGCCACGCTGGAACAGCGCTTCGGCCGCAAGCTGACGACCCGGGTCGAGATCGACCCGGCACTGATCGGCGGCATCCGTGCCGTGGTCGGTGACGAGGTGCTGGACACCTCGGTCAAGGCCCGCCTGGAACAGATGAAAGCTGCGCTCACCGCTTGATGCGGTCGGCGACGGTGTCTCCCAATATTGAATAAGGAAAGAGTCATGCAGCTCAATCCCGCAGAAATTTCCGAACTGATCAAGAGCCGCATCGAAGGTCTTGGCGTCAGCGCCGACATCCGCAACCAGGGGACCGTCGTCTCCGTGACCGACGGCATCGTGCGCGTGCACGGCCTGTCGGACGTGATGCAAGGCGAAATGCTGGAGTTCCCCTCCGCACCGAGCGGCGCGCAGACCTTCGGTCTGGCCCTGAACCTGGAGCGCGACTCCGTCGGCGCGGTGATTCTGGGCGAGTACGAGCACATTTCCGAAGGCGACACCGTCAAGTGCACCGGCCGCATTCTGGAAGTGCCGGTCGGTCCCGAACTGGTTGGTCGCGTGGTCAACGCGCTGGGCCAGCCGATCGACGGCAAGGGTCCCGTCAACGCCAAGCTGACGGACGTGATTGAGAAGGTCGCGCCCGGCGTGATCGCCCGCAAATCGGTCGACCAGCCCATGCAGACCGGCCTGAAGTCCATCGACTCCATGGTGCCCGTCGGCCGCGGCCAGCGCGAGCTGATCATCGGCGACCGCCAGACCGGCAAGACGGCCGTGGCGATCGACGCGATCATCAACCAGAAGGGTCAGAACATGACCTGCGTCTACGTCGCGATCGGCCAGAAGGCATCCTCGATCAAGAACGTGGTGCGCGCTCTGGAGCAGGCCGGTGCGATGGAATACACCATCGTCGTGGCCGCTTCGGCGTCCGAATCCGCTGCCATGCAGTACCTGTCGGCCTACTCGGGCTGCACGATGGGCGAGTACTTCCGCGACCGCGGCGAAGACGCGCTGATCGTCTACGACGACCTGTCCAAGCAGGCCGTCGCCTACCGCCAGGTCTCGCTGCTGCTGCGCCGCCCGCCAGGCCGCGAAGCCTACCCCGGCGACGTGTTCTATCTCCACAGCCGTCTGCTCGAGCGCGCCGCCCGCGTGAACGCCGACTACGTGGAAGCCTTCACCAAGGGTGAAGTCAAGGGCAAGACCGGTTCGCTGACGGCCCTGCCGATCATCGAAACGCAGGCCGGCGACGTGTCCGCCTTCGTGCCGACCAACGTGATCTCGATCACCGACGGCCAGATCTTCCTGGAAACCTCGCTGT
>CAJYRH010000166.1 GCA_913776795.1 uncultured Pseudorhodoferax sp.
CGGCGGTGTGATCCGGGAAGTCGAGACGGTGGTGGTGCCGCCGGGCCAGACGGAGATCACCATCGAACCCAAGACCGATAACCCGGTCCTGGTGGTGCCGCGCTGACCAGCCCGGTTCAACGTGCCGAGCGCACGCGCCGGTCGTCCCGCGCCTGGCTCAGCAAGGCAGAGGTTGTCTCGGACGGAAGACCATACTGTTCGGCAAACCCGCTTTCATCAAGGCCGCTCAGTTCGTACGCGCGCAGCAGTGCCTCGCGCCGGGCGATCTCTGCGGCCTGGTCTTGGTCCGATCCGTCCAGCAGCACAGCCAATGTCTCCGGGTTCACCTTGGCTTGGGCGGCGTAGCCAGCGCGATCCAGCCCGCTTTGCACGAAAAGTTCGCGCACGCGCGCCCGCAGCGCCGGCTGCAGATCCTCCTTGCTTCGGGCCTGGCGGCGCTTGAACAGTTCCGTCAGCGCATGGTGCTGGTGGTCCACCGCCAGCGGCGCCACGGCTTCGCCATCCAGGTCGTGGCGCTGGTCGCCCCGTGCGAGGCATTCCAGGTAGCGCGAGGAGCGGGCATGTTGCCCAAGCGCTTCCTTCAGAGCGGAGGGTTCGAACAGGCCGGGGTGCCGTTCCATCAGGTCTTGGAACGTGCCCAGCTTCAGGGGGCGGAACCGCGCGCCGAACAGCTTGGGATGCAGCTGCGCAAGCTGTTCCAGCAGCGGATGGACGGGCCGGCCCTGGGGGCGCTGTTGCGGCCTTTTGCGAACGGGTTGAGAGCGACGCTGGCGTGCAGGAGCAGAAGCATCGGCCTGGGCCGAAGAGGTGGTGTTGTCGTCAGTCATTGCGGGGGCGATTGTAGAAAGCCCGCCGCGGGCATCGCTGCGTGTTGGTCCATGCGTCAAGACGTGCGTACATCACGTTGTGCATGTGCCGATGTCACGCGCTGTTCATCGAGTCTTCCTTAAACTTTCGTTGCCCGAACGCAACAGGAGCCGCGCCATGCGATCCCCCCACGAAGCACCCCAGTCCAGTTCCTTTTTGATCACCCCTGCGCAGCACCAGGGCTGGCAGTTCATGCAACGGCTGAACGGCCGCGAAACAACCGCAACGGACAGCGCGCCGCAGGCGCCAGCCGCTGCCAAGAGCCAGGACGACTGGCCGGACCTTGACCAGCGCGTGCGCGCCGTCGGGGAGTGGTGAATCAGTCCTGGTGCACCTGAGCCAGGATCTCGTACGACCGCACGCGGGCTGCGTGGTCGAAGATCTGCGTGGCAACCATCAGCTCGTCGGCGCCCGTCCGGGCGATGAAGTCCTTCAGCTGCCGACGCACCGTGTCCGGTGAACCGATCGCCGCAGCGCTCATGGTCTGGGCCAGGATGGCCTGTTCCGGGGCCGTCAGCTGCTCCAGATAGTTTGCCTTGGGAGGCTGTAGCCGCGACGGCCTGCCGCTGCGCAGGTTGACGAACGCCTGCTGCATCGAACTGGCCAGCCACTGCGCTTCTTCGTCGGTGTCGGCGGCGAAGACCCCCATGCCGAGCATCACATGCGGCTTGGCCAGCTGCGCCGAGGGCTTGAACCGCGACCGATAGATGGCGATGGCGTCCATCATCGCGGCTGGCGCGAAGTGCGAGGCGAAGGCATAGGGCAGGCCCAGTTCGGCAGCCAGCTGGGCGCCAAAGAGGCTGGAACCGAGAATCCAGATCGGCACCTGCAGCCCGGTCCCGGGGATGGCCTGGATGCGCGCGTGGGCCGCCTGCGGGGACAGGTAGTGCATGAGCTCCACGACATCCTGCGGAAATTGGTCGGGCGATTCGAAGGCGTCGCGGCGCAGCGCGCGTGCGGTCGCCTGGTCGGAGCCCGGCGCGCGGCCCAGGCCCAGGTCGATGCGGCCCGGGAACAGCGACGCCAGCGTGCCGAACTGTTCGGCGATCACGAGCGGCGAGTGGTTGGGCAGCATGATGCCGCCCGCGCCCACGCGGATCGTGGACGTGCCGGCCGCCACATGCGCGATCAGGATCGAGGTCGCGGCGCTCGCGATGCCGGGCATGCCATGGTGCTCGGCCAGCCAGAAGCGCTGGTAGCCCAGGCGTTCGGCGTGCTGGGCCAGGTCCCGGCTGCTATGGAAGGCCTGGGCGGCATCGCCACCTTCCACGATGGGACAGAGGTCGAGTACGGAGAGTGCGGTCATGGGCGGCGATGCTAGCCAGACCAGTGAAACCGTGCTGGCGTGGTGGTTCAGGCACCCAGCTGGTCGGCCAGGTCGCCGAAGTCACGGCAGTGCAGGTCGTTGCCCGGCCGTGGCGATACGTCCTTGGGTTCGTCCGCACCGAATTCCAGCGGCCGCTCGACGTAGGCCGTCTGCAGGCCGCAGGCGCGTGCGGCTCCCAGGTCGCTGTGGTGTGCGGCCACCAGCATGACCTGCGCCGGTTGCAGGTCGAAGACGCGCGCAACGCCGAGGTAAGTGGCCGGGTCTGGCTTGTAGGCCCGGAACACCTCGGCCGAGAGGATGCAGTCCCAGGGCAGTCCAGCGCGCTTGGCCATGTTGGCAAGCAGGCCGATGTTGCCGTTGGACAGGGTGCAGACGGTGAACTTGCGCTTGAGCCGCTGCAAACCGGCCAGGACATCGGGCCATGGGTCCAGCCGGTGCCACACCTTGTTCAAGTGGCTGCGCTGCTCCGGCGGCATGTGCTGCAGTCCGAAGCGCGGCAGGATCTCGTCCAGGATCAGGCGGTGCAGGTCGTCGATCAGGGTCCAGCCCAGTTCGCCCGAGCGCACGCGCTGCATGGCTGGCTGGTAGCCGGCGCGCCAGGCGCGCGCAAACGCGTCGGCGTCGACCTCCGGATGCAAGTCACGCATCTCACGCACGATGCTTCCATGCCAATCGACGACGGTTCCAAAAGTATCGAACGCAAGCACGGTCGGTGAAGGTGGCATGCAGGTCTCCGTTCAGCGTCAGATTTACAACAGGTACATAACCAAATGTATCAAGCCGGTGTATCGTTCGGCGTTCGCCGCAGGGTGGGCGCTGCCGACTGCGGCATCGCACTTGCTTGCGTTCGGAGCGCTTGCGACTTGTGTCTGCTTTGCAAAGCTGGCCCTGCGCGGGCCGTGGACGGGAACTCATCGGAGCCGGACCTGTCCACCGTGGCGCCCACCACTTGCCACGTCCGCAGCCGGCTGTCCGGTGTCCACGACAGTCCCCACAGGTTCTTCCATGCCGATCTTGAAACCCTCCCTGCGTCCACGCGACCTGTGTGTGCCCCTTCTGGTCGTGCTGCTGGTCGTGACCGGCTGTTCGCGCAGCGGCGGCGCTGACGGCAAGACTGCCGCGCCAGCCGCTGCGCCGCAGCCTAAGGATGTCGGTGTGGTGACGCTGAAGTCCGAGCGCCTGCCCGTCACGACCGAGCTTGCCGGGCGCACCGTGGCGCCCGTGATCGCGCAGATCCGGCCCCAGGTCGGCGGCATCGTGCAGAAGCGGCTGTTCACCGAAGGCGCGCTGGTCAAGGCAGGGCAGGTGCTTTACCAGTTGGACCCGGCCAGCTTCGAGGCGACGGCCGCCAGCGCGCGCGCCAACGTGCGCCGGGCCGAGACCACGCTGGCCACGGCCCGCAGCGTGGCCAGGCGCAATGCCGAGCTGGTCAAGATCGACGCCATCAGCCAGCAGCTCAACGAACAGACCCAGGCCGCTGCGGAGCAGGCCGAGGCCGATGTGGCCGTGGCGCGTGCCGCCGAGCAGACGGCGCGCATCAACCTCGCGCGCACGCGCATCGTGGCGCCCATCAGCGGGTGGATCGAGCTGTCCAGCGTCACGGCCGGCGCACTGGTCACGGCCGACCAGGCCACGCCTCTCACCACCATCCAGCAGCTGGACCCGATCAACGTGCACGTCACACAGTCCAGCGCCGAGCTGCTTCGCCTGAAGCGCGAGCTGGCCAGCGGCAGGCTGTCGCGTGGCCGCGCCGATGAGGCACCGATCCGCGTGCTGCTGGAGGACGGCAGCGTCTATCCGCATGCCGGCAAGCTGACCTTCGCCGGCGTGACGGTGGACGCCGGCACTGGCAGCGTCACGCTGCGGGCCGTGGTTCCCAACCCGGACCGGATGCTGATGCCCGGCATGTATGTCCGCGCCGTGCTGGAGGAAGGTGTGGCCGACGATGCGCTGCTGGTGCCGCAGCAGGCCGTGACGCGGGCACCCGACGGAAGTGCCGCCGCGCTGGTGGTGGGGCCGGAGGACAAGTTGGTCCGGCGCGCCGTCACGGTGGGCCGCGCCGTTGGCAACCGCTGGCAGGTGCTCGATGGCCTGCAGGCGGGCGACCGCGTGCTGGTGGAAGGGTCGCAGCGTGCCCGCGCCGGCGACCTGGTGCGTGCCAGCGAGGTGACACCCAAGGCGGGCCCTGGCGCCCCGGCGCCTGCCAACGGCAAGGGCGGCCCCGGGCCGGGACCCGTGGCCAGCGCCGCGCCGGCCATCGACGCCAAGATCGTGCGCTGAGCGCCAGGAGAACCGTCCATGGCGCAGTTCTTCATCGAGCGACCCATCTTCGCGTGGGTGCTGTCCATCATCGTGATGCTCGCGGGTCTGCTGTCGATCCGCACGCTGCCGCTGGAGCAATACCCCGACATTGCACCGCCCCGCGTGTCCGTGGGCTCCACCTACACCGGTGCCTCGGCCAAGACCGTCGAGGATTCGGTGACCCAGATCATCGAGCAGCAGATGAAGGGCCTGGACAACCTGCTGTACATGCAGAGCTCCAGCAATTCGTCTGGCCAATCCCGCATCACGCTGACCTTCGCGCCGGGCACCGACATCGACGTCGCCCAGATGCAGGTCCAGAACAAGATGCAGCCGGCCATGTCGCGGCTGCCGCAGCAGGTGCAAAGCCGCGGTGTGTTCGTCACCAAGGGCGGCAACGACTTCTTGATGGTCGTGGCCTTCTATTCGGGCGATGGCAGCGCATCGGCGGTCGACGTCGGCGACTACATCACGAGCAACCTCGTGGACGTGATCAGCCGCGTGGACGGCGTGGGCGACGTGCAGGTGCTGGGCACGGGCTATGCCATGCGCATCTGGCTCGACCCGGACAAGCTGCGCAAGTACGCGCTGATGCCGTCGGACATCAACAGCGCACTGCAGGCCCAGAACGCCCAGGTGTCGGCCGGCCAGCTCGGCGCGCTGCCGGCCCTGGCCGATCAACAGCTGACCGCCACGATCACTGCGCGCAGCAAGCTGGAAACACCCGAGCAGTTCGGCAACGTGGTTCTGCGCGTCACACCGGATGGCGCGGTGGTGCGCCTGAAGGACGTGGCCCGGCTCGAACTGGGCGCCGAGAACCTCACCGTGCGCTCCATTCTGCGTGGCCGCCCTGGCGCCGGCATGGGCATCGTGCTGGCCGACGGGGCCAACGCCGTCAAGGTGGCCGACGCCATCAACGCCAAGATCGCCGAGCTGCAGCCGTTCTTCCCGAACCAGTTGCAGACCTTCGTGACCTACGACACCACCCCGTTCGTCAGCGCCTCCATCGAGGAGGTGGTCAAGGCCTTGTTCGAAGCCGTGCTGCTCGTGGTGATCGTGATGTACGTGTTCCTGCAGAACTTCCGTGCCACGCTGATCCCGGCGATCACGGTGCCCATCGTGTTGCTGGGCACCTTCGGGGTGCTGTCAGCCGCCGGCTACTCGATCAACACGCTGACCATGTTCGCCATGGTGCTGGCCATCGGCCTTCTCGTGGACGATGCCATCGTGGTGGTGGAGAACGTCGAGCGGGTGATGAGCGAGGAGGGCCTGTCGCCCAAGGAGGCCACCAAGAAGTCCATGGCCGAGATCACGCCGGCGCTGGTCGGCATCGCGCTCGTGCTGTCGGCCGTGTTCATTCCCATGGCCTTCTTCGGCGGCTCCACGGGTGTGATCTACCGGCAGTTCTCGATCACCATCGTGTCGTCCATGGTGCTTTCGGTGCTGGTGGCGCTTTCGCTCACACCGGCGCTGTGCGCGACGCTGCTCAAGCCGATCGCCAAGGGCGCTCATGGCGCCCACGGCACCGCGCCGCGTCGCGGGCCGCTGGGCTGGGTCGACCGCTTCTTCGTCAAGTTCAACCGCGGCTTCGACCGCGGCGCCAATGCCTACCAGGGTGCGGTGGGCGGGATCCTGAAGCGCGGCAAGCGCAGCCTGATCGTCTATGTGCTGATCCTGGCCGGCGTGGCCGTGCTGTTCATGCGCTTGCCCACGGCCTTCCTGCCGGACGAGGACCAGGGCTTCGTCACGGTGCAGATGAACCTGCCGCCCGGCGCGTCGAACGCACGGCTGCAGCCCATCGTCGCGCAGGTGCAGGAGTACTTCACGCAGCAGCCCGAGGTCGTCAGCGTCAACGTGCTGACGGGCCAGAACGGCGACCAGAGTTCGGCACGCGCCTTCGTCAAGCTCAAGGACTGGGACGAGCGCACCGATGCCGCGAGCGCCGCGTCCGCCCTGGCTGCCCGCGCCGGACGGGAACTCGGCAAGATCCGCGACGCCCGCATCATCGTCCAGCTGCCGCCGGCCGTGCGCGGCCTGGGCGCGGCCTCGGGCTTCAACTTCTTCCTCAAGGACATCAATGGCCTGGGTCATGAGGCCCTGGTGGCCGCGCAACGCAAGACCCTGGAATTGCTGCAGGCCCGGCCCGAGCTGCGCAACGTGCGCATGAACGGACTGGACGACACGCCCGAGTTCCGCATCGACATCGACGACGCGCGTGCCGGCGCGCTGAGCCTGACGACGAGCGCCATCGACAGCACGTTGTCCACCGCCATGGGCGGCACCTACGTCAACGACTTCCTGAACAATGGCCGCGTCAAGCGCGTGTACATGCAGGGGGACACGGCATTCCGCATGCTGCCGTCGGACATCGAGCGCTGGAGCGTGCGCAACAGCCTGGGCCAGATGGTGCCGTTCAATGCGTTCTCGAGCTCGCGCTGGAGCTACGGCTCGCCGCAGCTGGCGCGCTACAACGGCGCGCCGGCCTACGAGTTCACGGGCGACGCGGTGGCCGGGGTCAGCTCCGGGGCCGCGATGGCGCTGGTCGAGCAGGTGATGAAGGAAATGCCGGCGGGCATCGATTACGAATGGACCGGCGCCTCCTACCAGGAACGGCTGTCGGGAGCCCAGGCACCCCTGCTTTACGCGATCTCCATCCTGTTCGTGTTCCTGTGCCTGGCGGCGCTGTACGAGAGCTGGTCCGTGCCGTTCTCCGTCATTCTGGTGGTACCGCTGGGCATCGTCGGTGCGCTGCTCTTCACCGGTCTGCGCGGCCTGACCAACGACGTGTACTTCCAGGTCGGCCTGCTGACCACCGTGGGACTGTCGTCCAAGAACGCCATCCTGATCGTCGGGTTCGCCAAGCAGCTGCAGGAGCAGGGCAAGAGCGTGTTCGACGCCACGATGGAGGCCGTGCGTCTTCGCCTGCGGCCCATTCTGATGACCTCGCTGGCCTTCGGCTTCGGCGTGCTGCCGCTGGCCCTGGGCACGGGCGCCGGCGCTGGCGGCCGGGTTGCCATCGGCACGGCCGTTCTGGGCGGCATGGCCATCGGCACCATCCTGGGCATCTTCTTCGTGCCGCTGTTCTTCGTGCTGATCCGCGGCTGGCTGGAGC
>CAJYRH010000167.1 GCA_913776795.1 uncultured Pseudorhodoferax sp.
CAGTACGTGGCCACCCACAAGACGCGCGGCGAGACCTACGCTGCCATCCTGTGCGGCGCCAACATGAACTTCGACCGGTTGCGCTTCGTCGCCGAGCGCGCCGAGGTCGGCGAGGAGCGCGAAGCCCTGTTCGCCGTGACCATCCCCGAGGAACGCGGCAGCTTCCGCCGCTTTTGCGAGGTGGTCGGCGAGCTGCCCGGCGGCCCGCGCAACGTGACGGAGTTCAACTACCGCATCAGCGACTCGGCTCAGGCCCATGTCTTCGTGGGCCTGACCACGCACGGCAAGGGCGAGTCCGCCAAGCTGGCCACGCGCTTCGTGCGCAGCGGCTTCCAGGCCATCGACCTCACGCACGACGACCTGGCCAAGGAGCATGTGCGCCACATGGTCGGAGGCCGCTCGGCGCTGGCGCGCGACGAACGCCTGCTGCGCTTCACCTTCCCCGAGCGTCCCGGTGCGTTGCTCAAGTTCCTGAGCCTCATGAGGCCGAACTGGAACATCAGCCTGTTCCACTACCGCAACCAGGGCGCCGACTACGGCCGCATCCTGGTCGGCATGCAGGTTCCGACCGCCGAGGCCAATGCCTTCGGTAAGTTCCTGGACCAGCTGGACTACCCCTGGGTGGAAGAGACGGCCAACCCGGTCTATCGCCTGTTTCTTCAATCCTGAGAACCTGTGGACGCGCCGCTCACGCCCACGCGAGGTCCCCGATGAGCATTTGTCTCGATCACGGTCGGCGCGTCCTGCGCCTCGCCCAGCCGGCCGGAGCGCGCCAGGCCGCATGCGGGCCTTGCAGTCCTTCGCCGGACGAGGGCTCGGGCTGCGGCCTGCGCCGGCGATCCGCCACACCGCGTCGCGGGCTGGATCGGTCCATTCACACGGTCTGACGCGTGCAGCAGGCCGTCCGTCATTACCTGGTCGCGCTGCAGTTCTTCACGCGCGTACCGGTGACGGGCCGGCTCGCAGCCTGGGTCGGATTCGACCAGGCGATGCTGCGCGCAGCTGCCGCACACTTCCCGGGCGTGGGCTGGCTGGTGGCAGCCTGGGCGGCGTGCGTCAGCGTCGGGCTCTGGTGGCTGCTGCCGGCCCAGGGCTTTACGCCATTGGCCGTGGCCGCGCTCGGCACCGTGGCCACCGTGCTGCTGACCGGTGGCTTCCACGAGGATGGCCTGGCCGACGTGGCCGACGGCCTGGGCGGCAGCCTGGACCGCGCACGCGCGCTGGACATCATGAAGGATTCACGCATCGGTGCCTTCGGCGCCATGGCGCTGGTGCTGGGCCTGGTCTCCAAGATTGCACTGCTGGCGGTTCTGGGCGGTGCGGGCCTGGCGCCGTTGTTGTGGGCGCTGCTCGGTGGGCATGTGCTGTCGCGCCTGCTGCCATTGGCCCTGCCCCTGCTGCTGCCGCACGTGGGCGACACCGCCCGCTCCAAGGCCAAGCCGCTGGCCGACCAGATCGACGTGCGCACGCTGCACCTGGGTGCGCTGTGGTGCCTGCCGGCCTTGCTGAGCGCCGCAATGGGGCAAGGGCTGGCCTTCGTTCTGTACGGCTGCACCGCAGCGGTGCTGGCGGCCGCCTGGATGTTCCGCTGGTTTCGCCAGCGGCTGCAGGGCTTCACCGGCGATGCGCTCGGTGCTACCCAGCAGGTCTGCGAGATCGCGTTCTACCTGGGTGCGGCCTGCGCGCTTGGCCGCAGCTGATGCAGCTGTGGCTCGTGCGCCATCCCGCGGTGCAAATCGCCCCGGGCATCTGCTATGGGGCCAGTGACGTGCCGGCCGATCCAGCCCACACCGCAGAGAGCGCCCAGCGTCTGGCGCGGGTATTGCCGCACGGGCTGAACGGCGCCTGTTCGCCGCTGGGCCGCTGCCGCAGCCTGGCCGGCGCACTCGCAGCGCTGCGCCCCGACCTGGGTTTCACCGCCGACGCACGCCTGGCCGAGATGGACTTCGGCCGCTGGGAGGGCCAACGCTGGGACGGCATCGGCCGCGCCGCCATGCGCGCATGGACGCAGGATTTCGTGCACCACCGCCCTGGAGAAGGTGAATCGGTAGGCGAATTCCTCGCGCGCGTGGCGTCTGCCTTGCAGGCCACCGCAGCATCCGATGCGCCAGATGGCGTGTGGATCACGCATGCCGGCGTGATCAAGGCGGTCCGCTGGCTGCTGGCCAACCAGGGCCCACTGGAGCGTGCAGACCAGTGGCCGACAGACAGCGTCGCCTGCGGCGACTGGTGCGTGCTGGAGCTGTCCGGGCCTAAGGTGTGATCGGCGGCAACTCCAGGGTGGCCAGCGGGTCGGCGTCCGGCGACGCGGCCAGCACCGCCTTGCGGGCGCCGACCGAAGTCAGCCGCACGCCGGGCTCGATCTCCGCGCCAACACGAAAAGGCTTGGGCGGCTGGCCCGCCACGGCGATCAGCGCCGCGCCGCCCCGGCGCCGGTCGGCCACGACACCGGTCAGCACGTAGCGGTTGTTCGCCACCACCGGAGCTGCGGCCACCTGGACGGTGGCGCCCAGCAAGCGACCCACCGCGGTGGCATCGGCCTGCGCCAATGCCGCCTTGGCCACCGGTGCGGAAGCACCTTCGTTGCCCGGCCCGCCCAGGCGCAGCGCCCAGAACGCCACGCTCAGGGCCGCCAGCGCCCAGACCAGAACGGTCACCAGCCGCACGGGCCAGGGATTGGCTGCGCGGGTGGACGGAAAAGAAGCCGGGGCGGTTCGCAACATGCGCAGATTATCATGGAACGCTTCGCCTCCGCCGCGCTCCACATCTCCATGACTCTGCTGTCCCGCTCACGCCGTCGCATCCAGGCCGGCTTCACCCTGATCGAACTGATGGTCGTGCTGGTCATCATCGGCGTGCTGGCCGCGCTGATCGTGCCCAACGTGCTGGACCGCGCCGACGACGCGCGCGGCACGGCTGCCAAGACCGACGTGACCAACCTCATGCAGGCCCTGCGCATGTACCGGCTGGACAACCAGCGCTACCCCACGGGCGAGCAAGGCCTGCAGGCCTTGCTGGTCAAGCCGACCACCAACCCGGTGCCCATGAACTGGAAGCCCTACCTGGAGAAGCTGCCCAACGACCCGTGGGGTCGGCCTTACCAGTACCTCAACCCCGGCGTGAAAGGCGAGATCGACGTGATGTCGTTCGGCGCCGACGGCCAGCCCGGCGGCGAGGGCAAAGATGCGGACATCGGCAGCTGGCAGTAGGGCTGCAAGCAGACCGGGCCGCCACCGCGGCTTCACGCTGCTCGAGCTGCTCGTGGTCGTGTCCATCGTGGCCCTGGCCAGCGCTGGCGTCGGCTTCGCCTTCCGCGACAGCGCCGACAGCCAGCTCGAACGCGAGGCCCAGCGTCTTGCCGCCCTGTTCGATGCCGCACGCGCGCAGTCGCGCGCCAACGGCGTGCCGGTGCGCTGG
>CAJYRH010000168.1 GCA_913776795.1 uncultured Pseudorhodoferax sp.
CGCAGCAGGTCGGCAGCGGCCTCCTGCAGCGCCTTGTGCAGCAGCGCGCCGGCGCCTTCCAGCGGCTTGTCGCGCGGCAGGACCAGGGCCAGCTCCGGGTCGTCCAGCGCCTGCAGCGGCCGGACCGCCAGCCCCAGCTGCGCGACAAGCCGCTGGAAGGCGCCGGCGCGCTGCTGCACAAGGCGCTGCAGGAGGCCGCTGCCGACCTGCTGCGCGCCTGAGCCCGCGCGCTCAGTGCTTGCCGTTGCCCGACATCAGCTTGTCGGTGTAGGCGATGGCCATGGCCGACAGCAGGAAGGCGATGTGGATCACGGTCTGCGCCACCAGCACCTTCTCGCTGTAGTTGTCCGCATTGATGAACGTCTTGAGCAGGTGGATGGAGCTGATGCCGATGATGGACATGGCCAGCTTGACCTTGAGCACCGAGGCGTTGACGTGGCTCAGCCATTCGGGCTGGTCCTCGTGGCCTTCCAGGTTCATGCGGCTCACGAAGGTCTCGTAGCCGCCCACGATGACCATGATCAGCAGATTGGAGATCATGACCACGTCGATCAGCGCCAGCACCACCAGCATGATCACGGTTTCGTTGAGCGAGGTGATGGGCGCATCGGTCTTGTAGCCGATGCTGTTGATGAGGGCCTGCAGCGCCGTCTGGCTGCCGAAGGCCGCCTCGACCAGGTGCGTGAGCTCGACCAGGAAGTGCACCACGTATACCGCCTGCGCCACGATGAGGCCCAGGTACAGCGGCAGCTGCAGCCAGCGGCTGGCGAAGATCAGTTTGGGCAGCGGGCGCATGGGTGAGTTCTTGGCAGGCTGCGGCAGGTCGGACATGGAACGAGGCGGTGGTGGAAGGGCGCCGGATTGTAGGGGCGCCCCGCGCCCTGCAGCGGCGCGCGACAACGGCAGCCGAGGCTGGCGCACGCCGTGCCGGCGTTCAGCGCCGGGGCAGCGCGTAGGCGATCACCGAATCGCCCGCTGTGGTGTTCACCGACCCGTGCCCGCCGGCCACGACCAGCAGGAACTGGCGGCCGTCGTCGGCCGTGTAGGTCATCGGCGTGGCCTGGCCGCCGGCCGGCAGCCGGCTCTCCCAGAGCTGGGCGCCGCTGGTCACGTCGTAGGCCCGCACGTAGTTGTCCAGCGAGCCCGAGAGGAACGCCACGCCGCCGGCCGTGACGATGGGGCCGCCCAGGTTGGGCACACCCATGCGGATCGGCAGGGGGATCGGCGACAGGTCGCGCACCGTGCCGTTGCGGTGCTGCCAGACGATCCGGCCGGACGTCAGGTCGGCACCTGCGACGTAGCCCCAGGGCGGAGCGGTGCAGGGGATGCCGAGCGGAGAAAGAAAGGGCTTGAGCTCGACGGCGAAGGGCGCGCCGAAGTTCTCGTTCAGCGCCGGCAGCGCGCCGGCCGGCGGTCCGTCCTTCTGCACCATGAGGCTGGTGTCGTCCGGCCGCGGCACCAGGGTCGACACGAAGGGAAGGTAGGTCGGCGTGGTGAAGGCGATCTGGCGCCGCGGGTCGACCGCCACGCCGCCCCAATTGAACACGCCGAAATTGCCCGGATGGATCAGCGAGCCCTGGGTGGACGGCGGGGTGAAGCGGCCCTCGTAGCGCAGGCGCCTGAAAGCGATGCGGCACGCCAGCTGGTCGAACATGCTCACCCCCCACATGCTGCGCTCGTGCAGCACCGGCGGGTCGAAGGAGATGGCCGCGCGGGGCTGCGTGGCGGCCGTGCGGTCGCCCTGCGCGGCGCCCTGTGGCGCCGGGGTCTCCGGCTGCGGGCGCAGGGGCACGCCGGTGCGCCGGTCGAGCACGAACAGCTCGCCCTGCTTGGTGGGCTGCACGAGCGCGGGAACCGTCGCTCCGTCGATCTGCAGGTCGACCAGGGAGGGCTGCGATGGCACGTCGTAGTCCCACAGGTCGTGGTGCACGGTCTGGAACACCCAGCGCACCTGGCCCGTGGCGAGATCCAGCGCCACCACGGAGGACGAATACTTCTCCACCGCGCCGCTGCGGTTGCCGCCCCATTGGTCGGGCGGCTGGTTGCCCAGGGGCACGTAGACCATGCCGAGCGCCTCGTCCACGCTGGAGATGGACCAGCTGTTGGGCGAGTTGACGGTGTAGCGTTCGCCCTCGGCGATGGGCGCGGTCGCGTCGGGCCGTCCCGAATCCCAGTTCCAGACCAGTGCGCCGGTCTCGATGTCGAAGGCCCGGATGACGCCGGACTGCTCGGCCGTGGACACGTTGTCGAGCACCGTGCCGCCCACGATCACGAGCCGCGCCGTGACGACCACCGGCGACGTGGAGTAGTAGGCGCCGGGCCGGTGGTTGGGCATGTGGGCCCAGAGGTCGATCTCGCCCTTGCCACCGCCGAAGGCCGGACAGGGGCCGCCGCGCTCGGGGTCGAGCGCCAGCAGGCGCCCGTCGGCCGTGGGCATGAAGAGCTGGCCGTGCGGGCATGCGGCGGTCGCGGCCACGGCCTCGGCCTCGGCCGCCACGCCGGCGTCGCGTGCGGCGGGCGGCTGGTACGACAGACCGCGGCATGTCAGGTGCTGCAGTGCCAGGTCGCGGCCGACCTGGGCGTCGTGGCGCCAGATCTCCTGCCCTGTGGTGGCGTCCAGCGCCAGCACGGTCTGGTGGGGGGTGCACAGGAACAGCCGGTTGCCGATCTTCAGCGGCGTCGCCTGGAAGGTGGTCTCCACCGGATCCCCTGGCTGCCCGCGCAGGTCGCCGGTGTGGGCGTGCCACGCGATCTGCAGCTGCGCAACGTTGGCGGGCGTGATGTCGGTCAGCGGCGAGTAGCGCTGGCCGAAACCGGTGCGGCCGTAGGCGTGCCACTCCCCGGACGGCACGCCGCGCACGGCCGAGCCCTGGTCGATCAGCGCGCCCTGCGAAGGCGGCAACGCGCCCTGCAGCGCGTGCACGTCGCGCATGGCAGTGACCGCCGACAGCAGTGCGAAGCAAGCCAGGGCCAGGCTGAGGACGAGGCCGCCGCCGCGGCGCCAGGAGGCGGGGCGCTGCGCACGCGCGAAACGCGATGGCGCAGGAGAGGCTGCCGGGCTGGCGGCCGGTTCCTCGACCGCCCGGCCGCGACCGCCATCGAGCCGGCGCAGCGTCCACGGCAGCAGCAGAAGCACGGCGAGCAGCGCCAGCATGCCCATGCGGGCGGCCAGCGGCCACCAGTCCAGGCCGGATTCCCACAGCGCCCAGGCCAGCGAGCCGGCGAACAGCCCGGCGAAAACCCACAGCGCCGCAGCCGAGCGCCGATGCACCAGCGAGCCCGTCAGCGCCAGCAACAGGCCGGTCAGGACAAAGTA
>CAJYRH010000169.1 GCA_913776795.1 uncultured Pseudorhodoferax sp.
GGTCGGCGTGGTCGACGTGGCCGGCAAGTACTACCTGCCCGAGGCCGGCGCCTTCCTCGTTTACGTGTTCATGATCGCCATGCTGCTGCTGCGGCCCAACGGCATCGTCCCGAAGAAGGGCCTCGCATGAAATCCATCGCTTTGTCGCCGGGCCAGCTGCGCGCGGCCGAGGTCCTGTTCTGGCTCGCGCTGGCCTCGACCTTCTTCCTCGCGCCAGACCACCGCACGCTGCTCTCGCAGATCTTCATCTTCGGCCTGTTCGCCGTGGCGCTGGACATGGCCCTGGGCTACGCCGGCATCCTGACCGTGGGCCACGCGGCCTTCTTCGGCGCGGGTGCCTACACGGCCGGCCTGCTGGCCAAGCACGGCTGGGGCGAGCCCTTCAGCGGCCTGCTGGCCGCGCTGGTGGTGGCCGGCGCGCTGGGCTATGCGCTGAGCACCCTCATCGTGCGCGGCGCCGACCTCACGCGGCTCATGATCACCATCGGCGTGTGCGTGCTGCTGTACGAGCTGGCCAACCGGCTGTCGGGCATCACGGGCGGCAGCGACGGCCTGCAGGGCATGAACGTGTCGCCCGTGTTCGGCGTGTTCGAGTTCGACCTGTTCGGCAAGACCGCGTTCCTCTATGCCTTCGGCGTGGTGCTGGCCATGTTCGGGCTGGTGCGGCTGATCCTGCGCTCGCCGTTCGGGCTGGCGCTGCGCGGCATCCACGACAACCGCAAGCGCATGCTCGCCATCGGCTCGCCCGTGGAAGCGCGGCTGCGCATGGCCTACGGCTTCTCGGCGGCGGTGGCGGGCGTGGCCGGGGCGCTGCTGGCGCAGACCACGCAGTTCGTGGGCATCGAGTCCATCGGCTTCAACCGCTCGGCCGAGATCCTGATCATCCTGGTGCTGGGCGGCACGGGCCGGCTGTACGGCGGCCTGGTCGGTGCCATCGTCTACATGCTGGTGCACGACGGGTTCGCCGACCTGAACCCCGAGTACTGGATGTTCTGGCTCGGCATCTTCCTGATCGCGGCCGTCATGCTGGGGCGCGGCGGCATCATGGGCGCGCTGTCGCGCCGCATCCGCACGAAGGAGCAGGCACGATGACCGCGTTGCAAACGAGCGGCCTGGGCATCAGCTTCGGCGCCTTCCATGCCGTGGCCGACGTCAACCTCTCGCTGGAGCCCGGCGCACGCCAGGCGCTGATCGGCCCCAACGGCGCCGGCAAGACCACGCTGATCAACCTGCTGACCGGCATCTACAAGCCCAGCGCCGGCAGCATCCGCATGAACGGCCAGGACATCACGGCCTGGCCGGCCGACCGGCGCGCGCGCAGCGGCCTGGCACGCACCTTCCAGATCAACACGCTGTTTCCGAGCCTCACGCCGCTGCTGTCGGTGGTGCTGGCCATCCACGAGCGCGACGGCCAGGGCGCGACCTGGTGGCGCCCGTTCGGCCGCAGCAAGGCCGCGTTCGACGAGGCCCATGGGCTGCTCGCCCGGCTGCGCCTCGATGCGCTGGCCGACGTGCCGGTGGCCGAGCTGCCCTACGGCAAGCAGCGGCTGCTGGAGATCGCGCTGGCGCTGGCCGCGCGGCCGCGCATCCTGCTGCTGGACGAGCCGGCCGCCGGCGTGCCCGAGGACGAGAGCGGCGAGCTGTTCGACGTGATCGCCGAACTGCCGGACGACATCAGCGTGCTGTTCATCGAGCACGACATGAAGCTCGTCTTCCGCTTCGCGCGGCGCATCTCGGTGCTCGTGGCCGGGCGCATCCTGACCGAGGGCACGCCGGCCGAAATCGGCCACGACCCACGCGTGCGCGAGGTCTACCTCGGCAAGACCCACGTCAACATCCGCAAGGAGGCCACCCATGTCTGAACTGCTGGCCTTCGACGGCGTGACCGCCGGCTACGGCAACGCCGTGGTGCTGCACGGCCTGGGCTTCACCCTGCGTGCGGGCGAGAGCCTGGCCATCCTGGGGCGCAACGGCGTGGGCAAGACCACCACGCTCGAAACCCTGATGGGCAACACGCGCGTGACGGGCGGCGCGATCCGCTGGCGCGGCCAGGACATCACGCGCCTGCCTGCCCACCAGCGCGTGCGCGCCGGCCTGGGCTGGGTGCCGCAGGAACGCGAGGTCTTCCCCTCGCTGACCGTGGAAGAAAACCTGACCGTGGTGGCCCGCGCCGGCGCCTGGAACCTCGCGCGCGTCTACGCGTTGTTCCCGCGCCTGCAAGAGCGCCGCGGCAACTACGGCAACCAGCTGTCGGGCGGCGAACAGCAGATGCTGGCCATCGCCCGGGCACTGATGACCAACCCCTTGCTGCTGCTGCTCGACGAGCCCATGGAGGGCCTGGCGCCCATCATCGTCGAGGAGCTGGCCGAGGCCATCCGCCGGCTGTGCGAGAGCGAGGGCCTGGCCTCCATCGTGGTCGAGCAGCACCCGGTGCTGGCGCTGGAGATGACGCACCAGGCCATCGTGCTGGAACGCGGCACCGTCGTGCACGCGGGTTCCAGCGCCGCGCTGGCGGCAGACCATGCGCTGCTCGACAAGTTCCTCGGTGTCGGCATCGAGGAATGAGTTCGGAGCTTCCCCCCAACGCGGCTGCGCCGCTCCCCCTTTTGCTGCGCGAAAGGGGGCACCGCCAGCGGCCTGGCAGAGCCGGTTCCGCGGCGGTCGCTCGCATGGCCTGCTCCGCGGCCGTCGGATCAGCGGGCTGGGGCGACGTCGCTTTGCATTGCCACCCCTGTTGATCCTCAATCCTCCAAGGAGTCTTTCCATGTTCCACCGTCGCCACCTGCTCGCCGCCGGCGCCCTCGGCCTGGCCCTGCCGCGCGCCTTCGCACAGGACCCCATCCGTGTCGGCCTCGTCGCCGAGATGTCCGGCCCTTTCGCCGAG
>CAJYRH010000170.1 GCA_913776795.1 uncultured Pseudorhodoferax sp.
TGAGACGCGGATGGCGGTCGACGAAATCGGCCAGGGCGGAATGTGCGGCTTGCGCGTCCATCTCAGTGTTTCATTGCGCTGGCGCGCCACCCAACGAACCAACCGCCGCGCGAGCCGCGGCTGCGACGGCCGCGGAGCAGGCCATGCCGGCGCAGCCGCGGGACTGGCTCCGCCATGGTGCCAGGTGCGCACCTCTGACGGGGGATGGGTCTTCCGCAAGCAGCGAATAGTCCGAACGGGGTGGCTTCATCTCAGTTCAGGTCTGCGGTGATGTCCTCGACATAGGCGTGCAGGGCTTCGAGGATCTCGACGCCGCGCGCGTCCGTGTCCTGGCCGTGGCGGTCGAGCTCTTCGAGCAGCTGGTCCACGTTGCGCACGCCGCCCTCGCCTTCGATCAAGCGCGCGGCACGGTGCTGCAGCCAGCGCTCCTGCTCCTCCTCGGAAAGCGTGCCGGGGAAGTTGCGCGCGCGGTAGCGAAACAGCAGCTCCTCCAGACGCCCATCGTCGAAGCTGTTGCGCGCACCTGCCAGCGCCTGCGCCGACTGCTGGCGCAGCTGGTTGAGCCGGCGCCGATCGCCTGGACCGATGAAGCTGCCGTACAGGTCCTCGTCGACATCGGGCGTGGCCTGCGCGTCGCGGCGCAGCAAGCCGTCCCACAGCGCCGACAGGTCGGGCAGCGCCGCAGCATGCGCTGCGTTCTGCAACTGGGCGGCCAGGTCCAGGCCCCAGCGCTCGGCCATCGCGGGCGCCAGCGTCCTGAGGTTCCCCACCACCATGGGCGATTTGTTCAGGTGCACGCTCTTGAGCGGCAGACGCGTGACACCGGGCGGCAGTTCGGCCGCACGCGTGTACAGGCGCAGCCGTGCATCTTCGACCGTGAGACCGTCGAGTTCGCGTGGGTCGTGCGCAAGGTCCCAGGCCAGCAGCTCGTTCTTGTTGGTCGGGTGCATGGCCAGCGGCCACATCAGCGCCAGGCAACCGCGCTCGGTGCCGAACATGCCGGAAACATGCAGGAAAGGCCTGGCGGTCTGCGCCGTCGTCGGCAGCCCGAGTTCCGTGGCCACGCGGTCCTTCTTGTGCAGCGCCAGCGCGAACTCGAACAGCTTGGGCTGGGCGGTCCGGATCAGACGCGCCAGCGCGATGGTGGCGCGCACGTCGGACAGGGCATCGTGCGCGGCCTCGTGCACGAGGCCGTTGGCCGCACTGAGGTGCTCGAGCCTGAAGCTGGGGCCACCACCGTCTTCGGGCCTGCGCTGGGGCCATCGGATGCCGTCCGGCCGCAATGCGTGGGTGAGGCGCACCACGTCCAGCAGGTCCCAGCGGCCGCAGCCGTTCTGCCACTCGCGCGCATAGGGGTCGATCAGGTTGCGCCAGAACAGAAAGCGCGTGACCTCGTCGTCGAAGCGGATGGTGTTGTAGCCCACGCCGATGGTGCCGCCCTGGCTGAACGCGGCCTCGATGCGCGCAGCGAACTCGGCCTCAGGGACGCCACGCTCCAGGCACTGCTGGGGCGTGATGCCGGTGATCAGGCACGATGCCGGGTCGGGCAGGTAATCCGGCGCCGGCTGGCAGTACAGCATGATCGGCTCGCCGATCTCGTTGAGCTCGGCATCCGTGCGGATCGCGGCGAATTGGGCCGGTCGGTCCCGGCGCGGCACGGCGCCGAAGGTTTCGTAGTCGTGCCACAGGAAGGTGTGGTCGCCGCTCATCGCCGCCCCAATGCCTTGTCCACGCCCTTGTTGGCCAGCGCGTCCGCCCGTTCGTTGCCGGGGTTGCCGGCATGGCCGCGCACCCAGCGCCAGTCGATCTTGTGGCCGCCGCTGGTGACCAGCGCATCGAGCTTTTGCCACAGCTCCACGTTCTTCACGGGCTGCTTGGTCGAGGTGATCCAGCCGCGCGCCTTCCAGCCCCTCATCCACTCGGTGATGCCCTTGCGCACGTACTCGCTGTCCAGGTAGAGCGTGACCTCGCAGGGCTTCTTGAGAGCAGCCAGCGCCTCGATCACTGCGGTCATCTCCATGCGGTTGTTGGTGGTGGCCAGCTCGCCACCGAACAGCTCCTTCTCGAGCGTGCCCGACTTCAGCACCACCCCCCAGCCGCCCGGGCCGGGGTTGCCCTTGCAGGCGCCATCGGTGTAGATCTCGACGTGGTTCAACGGATGCCTTTTTCTTGTGGTGTCACAGAGGGGGCCGGCACCGCGTGCGCGGGCTCGGAGACAGGACGGCGCGGACGACGGTTGGCCAGCGGCACCGGCGCGGTGACCAGCTTGCGACGACCCTTCCAGTTGGCCTCCAGCAGCCGCATGCCGCGCACGCGCTTGACGGCCACGACGAAGTAGACCGCGCCCAGAATGGGCCAGCAGCGCTCGCCCAGCGGTTCCAGCCAGGCAAAGCGGCCGAGCGTGGCCTCGCTGTTCACGGCCGGCCGGTAGCAGCCGAAGCGGCTGGACTCGACCTCGAAGGACAGCAGCCGCAGCCAGTCGCGCAGCCGCAGGTAGCCG
>CAJYRH010000171.1 GCA_913776795.1 uncultured Pseudorhodoferax sp.
AGTCTTCGCGCCCGTGGTCGCCACCATGGTGGCCGTGGCCGTGATCTGGCGCTACCTGCTGCACACGCGCTACGGCTGGGTCAACCACCTGCTGGCGCAGGTCGGCATCGCGCCGGTGGACTGGCTCGGTGATCCGCGCTGGTCCATGCCGGCCATCGTGCTGTTCGCGGTGTGGAAGAACTTCGGCTACAACGCCGTGATCCTGCTGGCCGGGCTGCAGGGCATCCCGCGCGAGCTCTACGAAGCCGCGGCGATCGACGGCGCCGGCGCCTGGCAGCGCTTTCGCCGCGTCACGCTGCCGCTGCTGGGCCCGACGCTGGGCATGGTCGGCATCCTCACGGTGACGGGCTACTTCCAGCTGTTCGGCGAGCCCTATGTGATGACGCAGGGCGGGCCGGCGCGCAGCACCGTCAGCGTGCTCTACCTGATGTACGAGGAAGGCTTCAAGTGGTGGAACCTGGGCGCGGCCAGCGCCGTGGCCTTTTTGCTGTTCGTGCTCATGATGGCGTGCACGGGCGCCTTGCTGGCGCTGCGCCGCGGGAGGCGCTGGTGAACGGGCACGGGGCCATGGGCCAGGGTGTGGCCGTGCACGGCCTGCTGCTGCTGATCGCGCTGTTCGCGCTGGGCCCGCTGGTCTGGATGCTGAGCGTGTCCTTCATGGCGCCCGGCGAGGCCAGCACCGTGCCGCCGCCCTTGCTGCCGGCCAGGCCCACGCTGCAGAACTACCGCGAGCTGTTCGCCCTGGAAGGGCTGTGGCGCTACATCGCCAACAGCGTGCTGCTGGCCAGCGCGGCCACGCTGCTGTCGCTGGCCTTCAACAGCGCCGCGGGCTATGCCTTCGCCAAGCTCGCGTTCGCGGGCAAGGAACGCCTGTTCCAGCTGCTCGTGAGCGCCCTGGTCATCCCGGGCCAGGTGGCCATGCTGCCGCTGTTCCTGATGCTCAAGAACATGGGCCTGGTCAACACCTACCTGGGCGTGCTGATCCCTGGCATGGCCAGCATCTTCGGCATCTTCCTGGTCCGCCGCCAGGCCGAGACCATCCCCGACGAGCTGCTGGACGCCGCCCGCGTGGACGGCGCAGGCGAGTTCACCATCTTCCGGCGCATCGTGCTGCCCCTGCTGCGGCCCGCGCTCGCCACGCTGGCCGTGCTGACCTTCCTGGGCAGCTGGAACGACTTCATGTGGCCGCTGATCGTGCTGACCGGCGACCGCCTGCACACCCTGCCGCTGGCGCTGGCCTCGCTGTCGCGCGAGCACGTGCAGGACAGCGAACTCATGATGGCCGGCGCCGTGGTCACGGTGGCGCCCGTGCTGCTGCTGTTCCTGTGCACGCAGCGCTTCTACGTGAGCGGCATCCTGTCGGGAGGCGTGAAATGAAACCACCCCCGTTTGGACTTCTCACTGCGTGTGGAAGTCCCATCCCCCCTCCAGCGGGCGCACCCGGCGGCCGGGCAGAGCCAGTTCCGCGGGTGCACTTGCATGGCCTGCTCCGCGGCCACTCGACCCGCTGCTTGCGTGCCGGCTTCGTTCCCTGCGGGTGGCGCGCCATCGCGATGGACAACTGAATGGCGAAGTTGCCCCGCTGGCTGCTGCTCGTTTGCGCCTGGTTCGTGCCCATGCTGGTCCATGCGCGCCTGCTCACCGATTTCACGGACCTGCAGGCCTGGACGCTGTCGGCCACCGACCAGGTGCAGGCCGAACTCGTGCCCGCGCCGGACGGCGCCAGCGCTGCCTGCGTGCGCTACGACTTCGGCCGCGTGGCCGGGTACGTGGCGCTGGGCCGCGCGCTGCCGCTGGACTTCGACGGCAACTTCGCACTGCGCATTCCGGCGCGCGGGCAGGGCGCGCTGTCGGCGCTCGAACTCAAGCTCGTCGACGCGAGCGGCAACAACGTCTGGTGGCACCGGCGCGCGGACTTCAGCGCGCCCGCGCAGTGGACGGCGCTGGCCACCAGGCGCCGGCACATCGCCTTCGCCTGGGGCCCGGCCGCGGACAAGAGCTTGCGCCACACCGAACGCATCGAACTGGTGCTGGTCGGCGCGCAGGGTGCGCGCGGCGAACTGTGCTTCGACGGGCTGACGATCACGCCGCTGCCGGAGCCGCCGGCGCAGTGGCCCGAACCGCTCTGGCAGGCCGGCGCCGGTGCGCCGCAGCCCATGCCCTGGAGCGCCGCGGCGCCCACCACCGGCGAGCCCGTGGTGCTGCAGACCGACTTCGGCCAGCCGCGCGAGTTCAGCGGCCTGGTGCTGCACTGGGCGCCGGGACAGCATGCCAGCCGCTACCGCGTCGAAGAATCTCTGGACGGCCAGGACTGGCAGACCGTGCAGACGGTGGCGGCCGGCCTGGGCGGGCACGAGGTGCTCTACACGCCCGAGCAGGAGGCGCGGGTGCTGCGCCTGGTGCTCGAGCAGGGCGCAGGCGCGCGCCGCGCGCTGCAGGGCGTCGAAGTGCTGGCGCCTGGCGCGCTGGGCTCACTGAACGCCCTGGTCGAGATGCAGGCACGGTTCGCCGCACGCGGGCAGTTCCCGCGCGGCTTCAGCGGCGAGCAGGCCTACTGGACCGTGCTGGGTGTGCCGGGCGGGGCCGAGCAGGCGCTGATGGCGGAAGACGGGGCCGTGGAACCGGTCAAGGCCGGGCCCTCGGTCGAGCCCTTCGTCGAGGTCGGCGGGCAGCTGCACGGCTGGGCCGATGTGCAGCCGGTGCAGCGCCTCGCCCATGGCCACCTGCCGATGCCGCAGGTGGACTGGACGCACCCGCTGTTCCGCCTGGAAACCACGGCGTTCGCCGACGAGGAGGGCGGTCTGCAGACACAGCTGCGCTACAGAGTGCACAACCCCACGCGCGCGGCCCGCGCCATGACGCTGTGGCTCGCGGTGCGGCCCTTCCAGGTCAACCCGCCGACGCAGTTCCTCAACGTCCCGGGCGGCGTGGCGCCGCTGCACAGGCTGGACTGGCAGGACGGTGTGCTGCGCCGCGATGGCCGGCCCCTGCTCGCCACCGCCACCCCGCCCACGCGGCTGCTGTTCGGCCAGGGCGGCGCGGGCGGCCTGCACGCGCTGCGGCAGCCAGCGGATGCCGCCCAGGCGGTGCGCTGGGAAGACCCGCAAGGCTTCGCATCGGTGGCCTTGCAGTACGACCTGCAGCTGCCGCCCGGCGCCAGCCGCGACATCGTGCTCGTGCTGCCGCAGGCCGGGCCGGCCCGCTTGCCGCAGGGCATGGCGCCGGCCGCCTGGTTCGAAGCGGCGCGCCGGCGCAGCGCCGCGCAGTGGGCCGCCCGGCTCAACCGCACCGGCCTGCAGTTCGAAGGCGACACCCAGGGCCTGGCCGAC
>CAJYRH010000172.1 GCA_913776795.1 uncultured Pseudorhodoferax sp.
GAGAGCGCCCGCGTCGAGCAGCGTACCGACCTGGACAAGCTGGTCGTCGAGATCGAGACCAACGGCGCCATCACGGCCGAAGACGCCGTGCGCGCGTCGGCCAAGATCCTGGTCGAGCAACTGGCCGTGTTCGCACAACTGGAAGGCAGCGAGCTGGCCGCGTTCGACGCGCCCGCACCGCGCGGCAATGCGAAGTTCGACCCGATCCTGCTGCGCCCTGTCGACGAGCTCGAACTGACCGTGCGCTCGGCCAACTGCCTCAAGGCCGAGAACATCTACTACATCGGCGATCTGATCCAGCGCACCGAAAACGAGCTGCTGAAGACGCCGAACCTGGGCCGCAAGTCCTTGAACGAAATCAAGGAAGTGCTGGCCTCGCGCGGCCTGACCTTGGGCATGAAGCTGGAAAGCTGGCCGCCCGCAGGCCTGGACAAGCGTTAATTTTCAACCTGGTGAACGGGCGGTACCTGACACGGCCGCCCTGATCGATAAAGAAAGGAAATCACCATGCGTCACGGACACGGACTCCGCAAGCTCAACCGCACCAGCTCGCACCGCCTGGCGATGCTGCGCAACATGATGAACTCGCTCATCGAGCATGAAGTCATCAAGACCACGGTTCCCAAGGCCAAGGAACTGCGCCGCGTCGTCGAGCCGATGATCACGCTGGCCAAGGAAGCGACGGTGGCAAACCGTCGCCTGGCCTTCGACCGCCTGCGCAGCCGCGAAAGCGTCGTCAAGCTGTTCGACGAACTGGGCCCGCGTTTCAAGGCACGTCCCGGTGGCTACACGCGCATCTTGAAGATGGGTTTCCGCGTCGGCGACAACGCGCCTATGGCGCTGGTCGAACTCGTTGACCGCCCAGAAGTTTCTGAAGAAGTTTCTTCCACCGAAGAGACGAAGGCGTAAAAACACGCTATACTTGCTGTCTTGCCGCGCGATGGAGCAGTCTGGTAGCTCGTTGGGCTCATAACCCAAAGGTCGGAGGTTCAAATCCTTCTCGCGCAACCAAATAAAAAGCAGTGCTGACAGGCACTTACGAAGCCCGCTCAACGCGGGCTTTGTCGTTACTGGGTACGCCTGTGGCGGGATTGGTGACGAGGTCTCTGTCTTCACAGATCTGGTCATCAGGCGAGGGCAAGGACACCTTGACCGTTGGGTTGTGTGTCGATGTTTTGGCTGGCGCTGGTTGTTGCCAAGCGCCGTGCCACCATGTTGGCCCGCGTGGAGAAGCGCGCGCCGGCCGCCAACTGCACTGCGGTCAGCAGTTCGACCATCTGGCCCGGCGCCAGCACGGGGCCTTCGAAGAAGCGCGTTGGGGTTTCGGTTCCCGGCAAGGGCGTCGACAAGGTGTGCCGCGGCCTCAAAGACGAACGACGGATGTGCATGGCGCTAGGTCAGCGGCACAGCGGTCATGCGGCCGCATCTTGCGTGAACGAGCGGCCGATCCACGCAGGCCGATCGGGGCGCAGAAGGTATGGCGTTCAGATGGGCCGCCAGCGGCCTGCGTCACGCGGGCCGACGCACCGGCTCCCGGCTCGGTCCGAACTTGGCCAGGTACTTGCGCAGGCGGTCGGCGTCATTGACCACCATGCGTTGTTCGCGCGACTTGTCGACAGCCGCCGGCCGGCCTCTGACAGGGTTGTTGTCGTGCGGCAGACCCAGACCACGGCATCGAGTTGACGGCGGCCGAGCAGATCCAGACTGCCAGATGACTCGGCAGGCAGAAGCTCGTCAAGGCCCGTGTCGGGCCCTTGTGCGTCGCTGACGCGCTGCCACAGGCATTGCAGCCGCAGGATCTCGGCGTCCACCAGCCCCGTCGACATCCGGCCGCTATCGGCCAGCGTGGCCATGCGTGTCACGCTGGCCATCAGGTCGCGGATGTTGCCGCGCCACAAAGCTTCGCCGGACCTGGCCAACTGCAGGTAGCGGGCCTTGGCTTCGACGTTGAACCGTACTGCGCGGCCGGATTGCGCAAGCGGCCCGTGCGAGCAGGCGGTCCACGTTGGGCTCGATGTCTTCGGGGCGCTGCGCCAGGCCGGGCAGGGTGTAGGCCCAGAGGTTGATCTGCGCGAGCAGGTCCTCGCGGAAGCGCGCCTGCGCCACGCCCACGCGTCGATCGCGGTTGGTGCCCACCATCAGCTCGAAGTCGCTGCCGACCTCCTTGTCGCTGCCCATGGGCAGAAAGCGCTTCTCTTCGACCGCGTCGAGCAGCATGGCCTGCGCGTCCAGGGCCGGCTCGCCAATCTCGTCGAGGAACAGCACGCCCTGGTGGGCGGTGCGCAGCAGGCCGCCGCGGTCGCTCGCTGCATCCGTGTACGCGCCCTTCCTGTGGCCAACCGAGGGTTCGTGCTCGTCACGGGCACGCAGCTGAGCGGCGACCGGCTCGTGCACTGGCTGCGGCGCCACCGCTGAGGCCGGCCGGCGCCTGAGCGCCGGCCGCGGGCTGGGGGCCTGCAGCCTCAGGGCAGCGCGGGCACCGCTGCCGGCTGGGCCGGCCGGCGCCGGAACGGCGCCAGCAGGCTGCCGCTGCCCACATCCAGCAGCTTCAGCGCGATCGCCTCGCCCAGGCCGGCCGAATGCTTGAAGCCGTGGCCCGAGCAGGCCGAGGCCAGCCAGACCTGGGGCAGGCCGTCGAGCCGGTCGACCACGAAGTCGCGGTCGCGCGTGACGGTGTACATGCAGGCCTGCGAGCGCACGGGGTGGGGATGGACCTGCGGGAAGCGGCCGGCGACGCGGCTGGCGTACATGGCGGCGGATTCGTCTGCATCGACGTCACGGCGCAGCGCGTCTGGCGTGGTGGGCTCGGCGTACTGCTCGGTGGCGACCTTGAGCGAGGGCAGGCCGGTGTCGATGGACGGACAGCCGTAGAAGTAGTCCTCCTCGCGCTCGCCGTACATCCAGATGAACACCGGGAAGCGGCCCGGCGCGAACTGCAGCGCGGCTGCGGGCGGCAGCGCGAACCAGTGCATCGTCTGCCGGTACACGCCGAACTCCTGCGCCCAGGCCACGCCGTCCGCATGGCCCTGCGCGCGCAGGAACTCCGGCAGCCAGGCGCCCACGCTGAGCACCACCTGGCGCGCGCGGTGGCGGCCGGCGCCGGTCACGAGTTCCACGGTGCCGTCGGCCTGCGGCGCCAGGTCCAGCAGCGTCTCGCCCAGGCGCAGCTGCGCGCCGTAGGCGCGGGCCACGGCCAGTTGCGCGCGGATGGCCTCCTCGGGGCGGACCAGGCCGGCCTGCGGCTCCCAGTAGCCCAGCTCCTCGCCGGTCAGTGCGAAGGCGGGGAAGCGCCTGCGGATCTCGCGCGCGTCCAGCAGCTCGTGGGCGATGCCGTGGCGCTGTGCGCTGGCGATGGTGCGGCGCAGGAAATCGGGCTTGCCGTGGTGCTGCCGGCGGCTGTTCTCGCTGCCCAGGACCAGGCCGCCGGTCGCCTCGTACAGGTGGCGCCCGGTCAGGCGCTCGAGCTCGCGCCAGATGGCGTGCGAACGGCGCACCAGCGGCACGTAGGCGTCGCCCTCTCCGATGGCCAGGCGCGTGATGCGCGACGCGCCGTGCGAGGAACCCAGGTCGTGCGGCGGCGTGTGGCGGTCCAGGCCCAGCACGCGCACGCCGCGCTGCGCCAGCGGCCGCACGATGGCGGCGCCCAGCGCGCCCAGGCCCACGACGGCCACATCGTGGGGTTCCGCATGCAGACCCATGGCTTCAGACCACGCCCAGGTCGAGGAACGCATCCTTCACCTGCACCGGCCTGGGGATCAGCTTGATCTTGTAGAACGCGTCGGCCAGCTGCTGCTGGTCCTGTGCGATCGCATCGCTCAGCGGCACCACGCCGTAGCGCCGCCGCTGCGTGGCCAGCTGGAGCACCTGCGGGTCGACCTTGAGCTGCGGTGCCAACGTGGCCACCAGTTCGTCGGGATGGGCCTGCGACCAGGCATTGGTCTTGTGCAGTTCGGCGAACACGGTGCGCAGCACGTCCTGGTGGGCGCGGGCGTAGCCGGGCGTGGCGAAGTGGTAGGTGCGGTTGTGCGTGAGGCCGGCACCGTCGAACAGCAGGCGCGCGCCCGTGGCCACCTGGGCGCCGGCCAGGAACGGGTCCCACAGGCCGATGGCCGAGACGCTGCCGGACTGCAGCGCGGCCCCGGTGTCGGAGGCCGTGACGATGTAGACCGGGTCCACGTCCTCGTAGCGCAGGCCGGCGGCTTCCAGCGCGCGGTACAGCACGTACTGCGTGTTGTAGCCGCGGCCCGCGGCCACGCGTTTGCCCTTGAGGTCACCGATGGTGCGAATTGGCGCGTCGGCCGGCACCAGGAAGCCCACGCCCTGCGGGGAGGGGCTCTCGGCGGCCAGGTAGGCCAGGCCCTTGCCGCTGGCCTGCTGGAACACGCCGATGCCGTCGGCCGCGTGGCCGAAGTCGATGGCGCCGGCCGCCAGCGCCTCAGAAAGCTGGCCGCCGCCCAGGAACTCGTGCCACTCGACGCGCACGCCCTGCGGCGCCAGTGCCCGCTCGAGCTGACCCGTGCCCTTGAGGATGTTGAGCGTGTTGAACTTCTGGTAGCCGATGCGCACCGTGCGGGGCGTCTGGGCCGACACGCTGCCCGTGGCGATGAAGGCGGCCGCTGCGGCGGCGCTGCGCAGGGCGCGGCGGCGCGAGGTGAAGTGGGTGGTCATGGGCGGGTCGATGGTGAAGCAACCCGTTCAGCGTAGTGGGCCGCGGGCCCGCGCGCCACGATCCATCGCGCATGTCGATATGCGCTTCCTTCAGATGCGCTCAGTGGACCTTGAAGTAGCCGTGGCGTTCGGCCAGCAGCGCGAGGATGCGGCGCGGGTCGTTGACGAAGCGCCGGCCGTTGGCCTGCAGCGCATCGGCGGGCGCGGGCGCCACGTCGTCGCCCAGGATCAGCACGGGCAGGCTCTGGTGCTCGGCGCCCAGCGCCTCCACCACGGCACGGCGCGGGCGCTCGAACGGCACGCGCGCGACATCGAGGCGCGCGCCGCGCGGCGGGTCGCTGGCGAGCAGGCCTTCCACGGGCAGGCAGTCGATGCAGACGAATTGCTCGCCGGGGTAGGTGCTGTCGCTGAAGCCGGTCTGCAGCAGGATGAGTCGGTCGTTGGCCATGGTGTCGTCGGTCCGTGGGGTCAGGAGGGCGGTGAAGGCCGCGGCCCGGCGGCCGTCGGGGCCAGCGGTGGCGTCACACGCCGAGCGCGCGCCGGCCGGCCGCGGCCAGCACGGCGTCGCTCTGCGGCGCGTGCACGCGCCCGCACAGCACATTGCGCAGATGGCGCTGCAGCGGGTTCTGGCGCGACAGGCCGTGGTTGCCGCACAGCCGCAAGGCCAGTTCCACGGCCTGGATCGCCTGGTCCGTGACGCTGTGCTTGAGCAGGCCGCTGTCGGCGGCACCCGGGGTCTCGCCGCACTCGACGGCGGCCACCGCATCGTCGAGCAGCACGCGGTTCACGCGCAGCAGGGCCTCGATCGCGCCCAGGGCCTCGTGCGTGCGGGGCAGGCTGGCCAGCGGCGCGCCCAGGCTGCCAGGCGCGCGGGTGCGCAGGAAGCCCACCAGCCAGTCGCGTGCGGCACGCGCCACGGCGTCGTACAGCGCACCCAGCAGCACCGCCATCCAGGCCTGGTGGCTGGCGTGCGCCTCGATGTCGGCCGCCGTGCCCGCGCCGGGTGCCCAGTCGCCCGGCGCGCGCAGGTCCACCGCGTGGTCGGCCGGCAGCGCCACCTCGTCGAACACCGCCTCGTGGCTGCCCGAGGCGCGCAGGCCCAGGTGGTCCCAGCTGCGCACGATGCGGATGCCCGGCGCGTCGCGCGGCACCAGGAACACGCCCACGCGCGGCGTGGCCTCGTCGGTGCGGCCCCAGACGGCCAGCCAGCGCAGGCCTTCGACGCCGGTGCAGTACAGCTTGTGGCCGGACAGGCGCCAGCCCTCGCCGTGGCGGCGCGCCACCGTGTCGGGCAGGCCGCCGCGGCTGGGCGAGCCCAGCACCGGCTCGACGCGCAATGCGTTCACCAGCGCACCGTGCTGCGCCGCATCGCGGGCCACCCGCTCGCGCAGGTGCAGCGGCCAGCGGCTGTCGCCGCGCACGATGGCCTGGTGCTGCACGTAGGTCATGGTCAGGATCAGCGCGGTGGACGGCTCGGCGTAGCCCACGGCGGCGACCACGCGGCGTGCCTGCGCCAGGCCGGCGCCACCGCCGCCCCAGGGCTTGGGCGCCACCAGCGCGACCAGCCCGGCCTCGTGCAGCGCGGCGAAGTTGGCGTGCGGAAACGCGCCGGTGGTGTCGAGCTCGGCCGCGCCGGACGCGAACTGCGCGCCCAGGCGTGCCAGCACGGCCGGCGCCACGCCAGGCGTGGTCGGCGCATCGGGCAGGCGGTAGAGAAGCGAGGTGTTCATGGATGGTGCAGCCGCCCGCATCCCGGCAGGGGCAGGGTATGCGCTGGCGGCTTGGCGTGCCCCAGCGTAGCGGGCCGCAGGCGCTGCGCAAACTTGCCAGGCGCATATGCAAAGCCGCTTTTCTTCGTTGGTGGCGGTCGCGGCGCTGGCTAAGGTTTGCGGTTCGGCAACGACCAGGACCCGCGCATGCACGCCCACCCCCCCACCCCACCCCAGC
>CAJYRH010000173.1 GCA_913776795.1 uncultured Pseudorhodoferax sp.
CAGGCTGCTGGCCAAGATGCTCAAGCTGCGCATCTTCTCCGACGAGGCCGGCAAGATGAACCTGAGCGTGCAGGACGTGGGCGGCGGCCTGCTGCTGGTCAGCCAGTTCACGCTGGCGGCAGACACCAGCGCCGGCAACCGGCCTGGCTTTTCCGGCGCCGCCGCGCCCGAGGATGGCCGCCGGCTTTACGACCACTTCGTCGAGCGCGCGCGTGCGCTGCATCCGCAGGTGGCCACCGGCCGCTTCGCTGCCGACATGCAGGTGCACCTGGTCAACGATGGACCCGTCACGATTCCCATGCAAGCCAGAAACAACGAGGAGACGACATGCGCAAGGAAACCGTAGGACTGATCGGCCTGGGCGCCATGGGTGCCGGCATCGCCGCCACGCTGCGGCGCAACGGCCACCCGCTGCGCGTGTGCGACGCGCGGCCCGGCGTGGCCGCAGCCTTCGCGGCCGACGGCGGCACCGCCTGCGCCAACCCGGCCGAGGTGGCGCAGGGCGCAGGCGTGGTGGTGTCCGTCGTCGTCAACGCGCAGCAGACCGAGGCCGTGCTGTTCGGCGAGAACGGCGCGGCCGCCGCCATGGCGCCCGGCAGCGCGTTCGTGATGTGCTCCACGGTCGACCCGAACTGGTCGGTCGCCCTGGAGACGCGGCTCGCGGCACTGGGCCTGCTCTACATCGACGGCCCGATCTCCGGCGGTGCCGCCAAGGCCGCCGGCGGGCAGATGACGATGATGACGGCCGGCACGCCGGCCGCGTACGCCAGGGCCGGTGCCGTGCTCGACGCCATGGCCGGCAAGGTCTACCGGCTCGGCGACAAGGCCGGCGCGGGCAGCAAGGTCAAGATCATCAACCAGCTGCTGGCCGGCGTGCACATCGCCGCGGCGGCCGAGGCCATGGCGCTGGGCCTGCGCGAAGGCGTGGACGCTGCCGCGCTGTACGAGGTCATCACCCACAGCGCGGGCAACAGCTGGATGTTCGAGAACCGCATGGCCCACGTGCTGGCCGGCGACTACACGCCGCTGTCGGCGGTGGACATCTTCGTCAAGGACCTGGGCCTGGTGCTGGACACGGCGCGCGCCAGCAAATTCCCGCTGCCGCTGGCGGCCACGGCGCACCAGATGTTCATGCAGGCGTCCACGGCCGGGCATGCCGGCGAGGACGACTCGGCGGTGATCAAGATCTTTCCGGGGATCACGCTGCCGAAGGCGGGGTGAGCGCCTCGCCGTCCCGCGGCCGGCGCCGACCATGGGCGCCGGGCATGCCGCCTGCGCCGCCGGTCTGTCAGGGACCACTGCCACCGCCATGGGACCAGTCGGCCAGCACCGTGTCGTGCAGGTCGCATCCTTCCCAGGGCGCACCGCGCACGGCGGCCGCATCGGCAGGGCCGGCCCGTTGTGCGAGGCCGGCGGCACCCGCTGCCAGCAGGCGCGGAAACGCACGGCAGTGGCCGGCGGAGACGCCGGCAAGTTCAGCCAGCCGCCCGTAGCTCACCCAGCTGCCTGGCGGCACCAGCTCCACCACCCGCAGCACCCGTTCGCGCCAGTCGTCGCTCCACAGAGGGGACGGCGGCAGGCCCACGACCTGCATCGCGTCGCCCTGGCGAAGCAGGCCGCCGTGGGTCACGCGTGCCAGCAACCCGCGCCCGCTGCCGACCCGCGCCTGCAGCTTCGGTTGGTGCCTGTCGAGCCGGCCGCATGGTTCGCACCTGAACATGGCCACCATCTCCACGCCGGAGCCCGAGCGCAGCCGCGATCCGGACACCACGTCGTCGATGGGGAAATCCACCAGGATGTTCTCGCGCAGTGCCATGGCTGGCATGCGCAGCGCGTCGTAGGCGCGGCTCGACGCGATCAGCACCTGTCGGGGGGAGCGACGCGCGGCGTCGGCTGCGCTGGGCCGACCGAAGTCCCGGTCGCCACCGCCATCGCGGGCCAAGGGCTGCAGGGCGACCGCCACGCCGCGATGGCGGTGGCGACCGGGACTTCGGTCGGCCCAGCGCAGCCGACGCCGCGCGTCCGTAACGCAACGATGTGTCCTGCAAGCCTGTCCAGGGAGTCCGGTGGGTTCATCGGTGCGCCGCATTGTGCAAGCGAATGCCGTGGGGGCGATGTCGCATCAGCCTACGCAGTGCGGGCGATGCTGCCTACCTGCCTGGCGGGAACGACGCGGCAATCTTCTGTTTCTGCCTCGACCGAGGCACCAATTCAAGGAATTCAAGATGGCTACCAGCAACGATCCGACCCTCGCCGGCACCCTGGCCCAGGCAACCAACGTCAACGTCCCGACCGCCGAGAGCACCGGAACGACCATCGTCAACGGTGCGTCGGCATCCGCCAAGGAGGTGGTCGATGTGCTCAACGATCTTCTCGAAAACGCGCGCGATGGCGAATACGGCTTCAAAACCTGTGCCGAACAGGTGGAGAGCGGCCGCGCGAAGGAGCTGTTCGCATCTCGTGCCGAAGGCTGCCGCAAGGCTGGCGAGGAACTCATCCAGCTGATCCGGCAGTACGGCGGCGAGCCGGCTTCCGGCGGGACCGTTTCCGGTGCCATGCACCGCGGCTGGGTCGCGGTCAAGGGCACGGTCGGCGCCGACAGCGAGCTGTCGATGCTGGAATCGTGCGAGCGCGGGGAGGACACTGCCATCGCGCGCTACCGCAAGGCGCTGAAGGAAGCCCTGCCCGCCGACGTCCTGGCGGTGGTGCAACGCCAGGCCGACGGTGCACAGCGCAACCACGACCAGATCCGCGACCTGCGCAACGCCGCCCGGGCGAAGGACTGAGATCCACCCTGCGCGGTGGAGCACGCCAGGTGCTCTGCCGCGCATGCACGGGTCAGGGCGGACTTCGCGCGCGCTCGAGTACCGGCGCACAGGTCGCACTACAGTTGCGACGACAGTAGCGCGGCCAGTGTCTCCATGGCCTTCTCGCGCAGCGGCCTGTCCTGCCAGGCCTCCAAGGTGACGGGCCGGGCAGCCTTCAGATCGATCTCGAACTGCGCCGTCTGCTCGGCAGCGAACGCGGCGTCGTAGATGTTCAGGTTCGCCTCGTCGTTCAGCCGGAAAGAACGGTTGTCGAAGTTGGTCGACCCGACCGACACCAGCAACCCGTCGACCACGAACACCTTGCAGTGAAACATGGTCGGCTGGTACTCGCTGATCTGCGCTCCGGCCTCCAGCAACGGCCCCCAGCTTGCCCGCGATGCGGCCCGCACCGTCTGTGCGTCGATGATGGGCCCGGGGGTGATGATCCGCACCCGCACGCCGCGCCGCATGGCCTCCACGAGCGCCGCAATGGTCAGGTTGTCCGGCACGAAGTACGCGCTCGACAGGTCGATCGTCTTCGTCGCCGCGGCGATGGAGAGCAGGTACATCAGGTGCATGCTCTCGCTGCCACCGGAGGGTGAGCTGCTGAACACCTGCGCCCGGCCCTCGCCCGCCGGCGGCAGTGCCGGAAAGTAGATGCCCCCGTGCAGCACCTCGCCGGACGCCTTGATCCAGTTGTCCATGAACACGGCCTGCATCTGGGCCACGACCGGTCCCTCCACGCGGAAGTGCGAGTCGCGCCAGTGCTCGGCATCCTGCGCATGGCCGGTCCATTCCTGCGCGATGCCCACGCCGCCGGTGAAGCCGATACGCCCGTCCACGACCAGCAACTTGCGGTGGGTGCGGTTGTTCAGCCGCGCCAGGTCATACCAGACCGGCTTGTGGAACTTGCGGATCTGTACGCCCGCCGCCTCCATCTCCTGGAGGAACCGGGCGTCGATCTTGGCGCTGCCCACCCAATCCAGCAGCACGTGGACGGGCACACCGGCCCTCGCGCGTTCGGCCAGCGCGTCGGCGAATGCGCGGCCGATGTCGCCAGACCAGTAGATGTAGGTCTCGAACGTGATGCTGTGGCGCGCTGCGCGGATGGCTGCCAGCATCGGCGGAAAGATCTGGTCCCCGTTGTGGAAGGCCGCGAACCGGTTGCCCTGCAGGATCGGCGGCCCGAGCAGAACGCCGAGCGCACGCTGGTACTGCGGGTCGTCCAGCGCGTACTGCCGGGTGACACGCTCCTCGAGCTTCCTCTCACCGCTGGTGAAGTTGAGAACCACCAGCGTGGCGGCGACGGTCAGCAAAACCGTCAACGCGATCAGGACGACAGGGCGCCGCGTCAATTTCATGAAAAGCTCTCGCACCTGTGTTGTTCCGCCGCACGTCGACGCGCGCCAGGGGCGCTCGATCGGATGGCGCCCGGTGTGCAGCGCGCGGCGATTCTAGGGGAGCCACCCCGGCGTTCCTGCGGCGCAGGACCGCCACGCCAGGCGCTTCACAGCGGCGCTGCCGATGCCCGACCGGCCGAGGGCGCGGCGCGCCCGAACGCTGCCCTGGCACCAGGGCGATGTCTCCATCGGCAGGCGCGGTATCAGTCGAAGCCCGTGAACTGCGCGAACTCCTGCACCGGGCGGCGTGGCATGTGCATCTGGTTGACGACCGCGTCGGCGGCTGCGTACCCGAGCGACATGCCGCACACGACCACTTCTTCCGGCGGCAGGCGCAGATGCTGGCCGATCAAGGCGTCGAACCGCGCGAACGACACCTGCGGGCACGTGGCCAGCCCCTGGGCGTGCGCGGCCAGCATCAGGCTCTGCAGGAACAGGCCGCAGTCGAGCCAGCTGTGCGCGTGCAGGCTGCGGTGCGTGGTGAGCAAAAGGCCCACGGGCGCACCGAAGAAGTCGTAGTTGCGCACCGTCTGAGCCGCGCGCGCGACCGTGTCCGCGCGGCCGATGCCCAGCGCCGCGTAGTAACGGGCGCCGAAATCGGCCTGGTGCGCGGCCAGGCGCCCAGGCAATGCATCGGGAAAGTGGGAGAAGGCGGGCGCGTTCCCGCTGGAGCAGGCCTGGCGCAGCGTGCTGCTGAGTGCGGCGAGCGCTTCGCCTGCCAGCACGTGCAGTTGCCACGGCTGGGTGTTGGAATTGCTGGGTGCCCAGGCGGCAGTCTCCAGCACCTGCTGCAGCAGCGCGCGCGGCACCGGCCGTCCGGGGGCGAATCCGCGCACGCTGCGGCGGGTGCGCATCAGTGCGTCGAAGGTCTGCGCCGCGCCGGCAAGGGCGCCCGTACCGGGAGTGTCTTGGGTCATGGCGCGATGGTGGCAGCGTCCTGCCCCGCGTGGAACTGCAAGGTGCACATGCGCGCCTTGCACGCCGTGCAAGTCGGTCGCCGCCACCTCAGGCGGCAG
>CAJYRH010000174.1 GCA_913776795.1 uncultured Pseudorhodoferax sp.
GTCCGCCTTGGCCAGGTTGGCCTCGTACTGGGCGCGTGCGCCCTGGTAGGTGGCATCGGTGGCGCGCGCCGCGTCGAACAGCTGCACCAGCGTCTGCGCCGACACCGCGGGCGCGGCGCCGGATGCGAGCACAAGCAGCAGGCCAGTGGAGTTGCGTCGGAGTGCGGTCTTGTATGTTCTCGTCTGCACCATGGCCTGCCTTCGTCCTAGTAACGGGGGATGGATGGATCGCGTTGCTGCGACCAGGCGTCGATGCCGCCGCTGATGTTGGCCACATGCTCGAAGCCCTGCTGCACCAGGAACTGCGCCACGCGCATGCTGCGCGCGCCGTGGTGGCACAGACAGGCAATGGGTTGGCTGCGGTCGAGCTCCGCGAGGCGTGCCGGGATCTCGCCCATCGGGATGGCGCGCAAGGCGAAGCCGTCGGCGCGCAGGCTGGCCACTGCCAGCTCCGCCGGTTCGCGCACGTCCAATACCGTGACCTGTCCTTCGGACGCCTTGGTCTGCTGCCAGTCGCTGAGTGTGGAGGGGGTGACGTGGTCGATCATCGGCTCAGAACTGGAAAGGCGACGGTTCCGGGAAGTTCTGAAGCCGCGGGACGATGGCGTCCCAGGGCGAGGCGGTTTCGAAGCGGCCTTCGCCCACGCGGGTGATGACCTGGGCGCGCATCATGGGCTCGTTGCCGACGATGGCGAACAGCCGGCCGCCCGGCTTGAGCTGCTGCAGCAGTGCCGGCGGCACGGCGGCCACCGAGCCGCTGAGCAGGATGGCGTCGAATGGTCCGTCGGCGGCGGCGCCGTTGGCACCGTCGGCATGGCGCACCTGGGCGTTGGCAATGCCGGCCTCGCGCAGGTTGGCGCGGGCGGCCTCGGCCAGCTCGGCCTCGATCTCCAGCGTGAGCACGCTGGCCGACAGGCTCGCCATCAGAGCGGCCGAAAAGCCCGAGCCGGTGCCGATCTCGAGCACATGGTCGGTCTTCCTGAGCTTGAGGTCCTGCACGCTGCGCGCTTCCACGCGCGGGGCCAGCATGCAGTGGCCCAGGCGCAGCGCTGCATCGTGCGGCGTGCGCAGGGGAACTTCGGTGTCCATGAACGCGAGGCCACGCAGCGCTGCGGGTGCGAACTGCTCGCGCCGTACCTGACCCAGAAGCTCCAGCACGGCGGGGTCCAGCACATCCCAGGGGCGGATCTGCTGCTCGATCATGTTGAAACGGCTGCGTTCGATTTCGGCGGGGTTCATGTTTTCGGCAGGGCGAGCGGGGCACGCGGGGGTCACGACAGGTCCCGGATTCTAGAGGGCGAGTCATGGACGGGTGCCAGCAGGCCGTGCAGGATGGTGTCCAGGTGCGAGGCGATGTAGCGTTCCGGCACCAACCGGTGCGGTGCAGATACCAGCAGGCCCAACGCATGCTTGTGCATGACCAGTTGCAGGATGGCGCTGGTCACGCTGTAGACGGCGTACTCGGCGTCCAGCGGCCGGAACTCGCCGCGGTCGATGCCACGCTGGATCACGCGCCGCAGCAGGCGCTGCGAAGGCAGCACCACCTCGGCGTGGTAGCAAGCCGCCACCTCCGGAAAGTTCTGCGCCTCGCTGAGCACCAGCTTGGTCAGGCCGGTCAGCCTGGTGGTCCCCACGCGGGTCCACCAGGACTGCAGCGCAAGGCGCAGCATGTCGGCTGCGCTGGTGCTTTCGCCGTCCATGGCCTCGTATTGCGCATTCCAGTCGGCGAAGCGGGCCGAGAGGTTGTGTTGCACGACAGCCCGGAACAACGCGACCTTGCTTGGAAAGTAGAGGAACAGCGTGCCCTTGGAGACTCCGGCGCGCTCGGCCACGGCCTCCACCCGCGTGGAGGCGAAGCCCTTCTCGACGAACAGATCCAGCGCCGCGTCCAGCAGTTCGCTGGGACGCGCATTCTTGCGCCTGGCCCGCTTGCCGGCGACCACGGCGCTGGGAGAGTCGGGGGTCGTGGACATCGTTAATGACTGACCGGTTAGTAATGTAGGCAGTCCGGAAACGGCCTGTCAAGGCGGCCGCGGACGACCTCCTGGTCAGCGTCCCAGGCGCAAGGCCAGCCACTCGCGCAGCACGGCCTGCGTGTTGGCCAGCCCGTAGGTCGATGGCAGCCATTCCAGCAGCGGCCGCTGCAGCGGCACGATGAATCCCATGGGGGCGGGCAGCACCGACAGGCCGGTTGCCTCGAATGCGCGCACGGCCCGCGGCATGTGCCAGGCGCTGGTCACCAACGCGACGCGCTCGATGCCGTCGCGGCGCAGCAGGGCGGCCATGTTGGTGGCGTTCTCGATGGTGTCGCGCGAGCGGCTGTCGGCCCAGCGCAGTGGCGCCAGGCCGGTGCGGGCCAGCAGCCGCGCCACGGCGTCGGCCTCGTCGGGGTGGTCGGGATCGCCCGCATTGGCCCAGCCGATGCCGCCGGCAAATCCGAGAGGCAGGCCGCTTTCCCGTGCGAGCCAGGCGCCGTACAGCGCCCGCGAGCCGGTCTGGCTGGACGGTTGCGGGCCTTGCAGCTCCGGCACGCGCGGGTACAGCCCGCCCCCCAGCGCGACCACGGCCTGTACCTGCCGGGCGCCGAGCCGGGCTGCCGCCTCCGCGGGCGGCAGCACCGCAACCGGTGGCAGCAGCAGTTCGGACAACCGCAGTGCCACCGCATTGCTGCACAGCAGCCACAACAGCACCAGCCCGGCCAGGCCGAGGGTGCGACCGGTGCGGCGGTGCCTGCGCGCCAGCAGCCAGCCGAAGGCGATCAGCAACAGCGGTCCTGCCGGCGGCAGCACCAGGGTGGAAAGGATGGGGCGCCACTCGGCAGGGTCCATGGCAGGCAGTGCAGGGCAGGGGTTGATCGGGATGGGCCGGGCATTCTCGTGGATGGCCACGGCACAATGCCGGCTGCGTTTTTTTGGCGAAGGGCGAGGCATGGCAACGGAAACCATCACACTGGGCGGTGGCTGCTTCTGGTGCACCGAGGCGGTGTTCAAGGAGGTGCAGGGCGTGCTCGACGTGGAGAGCGGCTACAGCAACGGCCAGTTGCCCAACCCGAGCTACGAGCAGGTCTGCACCGGCCGCACCGGCCACAACGAGGTGGTGCGACTGCAGTTCGATCCGGAACAGATCAGCCTGCGTGAGGTCCTGGAGATCTTCTTCGTCGTGCACGACCCCACCACGCTGAACCGCCAGGGCAACGACGTGGGCACGCAGTACCGCAGCGGCATCTACCTGGACAAGCCCGAGCAAGAGTCCGTCGCGCGCGCGGTCATCTCAGAGCTGGCCAGCCACGGCAGCGCGCCCATCGTGACCGAGGTGCTGCCGCTGGACAACTATTCGCCAGCGGAGGCGTACCACCAGGATTTCTTCGAGAAGAACCCGCACCAGGGTTACTGCATGGCCGTGGCTGCGCCGAAGGTCGCCAAGTTCCGCAAGACCTTCAGCCGTCTGGCCAGGCATTGACACCCGCGTGACCCGCCGCCTGCGCCTGCTCCAGCGCCGGCCACTGTGGTGGCTGGGCCTGCTGCTGGGCGAGATCGGAAGTGCACACGTCTGAACTCCAGTCACCGA
>CAJYRH010000175.1 GCA_913776795.1 uncultured Pseudorhodoferax sp.
CGACAAGATGCACGCACGTTCGACCGGCCCGTACTCGCTGGTCACGCAGCAACCGCTGGGCGGCAAGGCCCAGTTCGGCGGCCAGCGTTTCGGGGAGATGGAAGTGTGGGCGCTGGAAGCCTACGGCGCTTCCTACACCCTGCAGGAAATGCTGACCGTGAAGTCCGACGACGTGGTCGGCCGTACCAAGGTGTACGAGTCCATCGTCAAGGGCGAACACGCCATCGAGGCCGGCATGCCGGAATCGTTCAACGTGCTGGTCAAGGAAATCCGCTCGCTCGGCCTGGACATCGAGCTGGAACGCAGCTAATCAGGGCAAGGCAAAGGAAACAACGCTATGAAGTCACTACTCGACCTGTTCAAGCAGTTCACGCCGGATCAGCATTTCGATGCGATCAAGATCGGCATGGCCTCGCCCGAGAAGATCCGTTCCTGGTCCTTCGGTGAGGTGAAGAAGCCCGAGACCATCAACTACCGCACGTTCAAGCCCGAGCGTGACGGCCTGTTCTGCGCCAAGATCTTCGGCCCCATCAAGGACTACGAGTGCCTGTGCGGCAAGTACAAGCGCCTCAAGCACCGCGGTGTGATCTGCGAGAAGTGCGGCGTCGAAGTCACGCAGACCAAGGTGCGCCGCGAGCGCATGGGCCACATCGACCTGGCCGCGCCCTGCGCGCACATCTGGTTCCTGAAGTCGCTGCCGTCGCGTCTGGGCCTGGTGCTGGACATGACGCTGCGCGACATCGAGCGCGTGCTGTACTTCGAAGCGTACGTCGTGACCGACCCCGGCATGACCCCGCTCAAGAAGTACGCGATCATGACCGAGGACGACCATGACGCGAAGCGCAAGGAATACGGTGACGAGTTCACCGCCAAGATGGGCGCCGAGGGCATCAAGGACCTGCTCGAGAGCATCGACATCGACGATGCCATCGAGAAGCTGCGCAACGACCTGACGGGTTCGGAAGTCAAGATCAAGAAGAACGCCAAGCGCCTCAAGCTGTTGGAAGCGTTCAAGAAGTCCGGCATCAAGCCCGAGTGGATGGTGCTGGACGTGCTGCCCGTGCTGCCACCGGACCTGCGTCCGCTGGTGCCGCTGGACGGCGGCCGCTTCGCGACCTCCGACCTGAACGACCTGTACCGCCGCGTCATCAACCGCAACAGCCGTCTGCGCCGTCTGCTGGAGCTGAAGGCGCCGGAGATCATCGCGCGCAACGAGAAGCGCATGCTGCAGGAGGCTGTCGACAGCCTGCTGGACAACGGCCGCCGTGGCAAGGCCATGACGGGCGCGAACAAGCGCGCGCTGAAGTCGCTGGCCGACATGATCAAGGGCAAGAGCGGCCGCTTCCGCCAGAACCTTCTGGGCAAGCGCGTCGACTACTCGGGCCGTTCGGTCATCGTGGTGGGCCCGACGCTCAAGCTGCACCAGTGCGGCCTGCCCAAGCTGATGGCGCTGGAGCTGTTCAAGCCCTTCATCTTCTCGCGCCTGGAAGCCATGGGCATCGCGACCACCATCAAGGCCGCGAAGAAGGAAGTCGAGTCCGGCACGCCGGTGGTCTGGGACATCCTGGAAGAGGTCATCAAGGAGCACCCGGTCATGCTGAACCGTGCTCCGACGCTGCACCGCCTGGGCATTCAGGCCTTCGAGCCGATCCTGATCGAAGGCAAGGCCATCCAGCTGCACCCACTCGTCTGCGCGGCCTTCAACGCCGACTTCGACGGCGACCAGATGGCCGTGCACGTGCCGCTGTCCGTGGAAGCGCAGATGGAAGCCCGCACGCTGATGCTGGCCTCCAACAACATCCTGTTCCCCGCCTCCGGCGAGCCGTCCATCGTGCCGTCGCAGGACGTGGTGCTGGGCCTGTACTACACGACGCGCGAGCGCATCAACGGCAAGGGCGAGGGCCTGATCTTCGCCGACACCGGTGAAGTGCGCCGTGCTTTCGACGCGGGCGAGCTCGACCTGAACGCCAAGATCAACGTGCGCCTGACCGAGTACACCAAGGACAAGGTCACGGGCGAGTTCGTGCCCTCGACCAGCCTGGTGGAAACCACGGGTGGCCGCGCGCTGCTGTCGGAGATCCTGCCCAAGGGGCTGCCGTTCTCCAACATGAACAAGGCGCTCAAGAAGAAGGAAATCTCCAAGCTGATCAACGTCAGCTTCCGCAAGTGCGGCCTGAAGGAGACCGTGGTCTTCGCCGACAAGCTGCTGCAGTCCGGCTTCCGCCTGGCGACCAAGGCCGGCATCTCCATCTGCATCGACGACATGCTGGTGCCCAAGGAGAAGGCCGGCATCATCGCGCGCGCCCAGAAGGAAGTGAAGGAGATCGAGCAGCAGTACGTCTCCGGTCTCGTGACCGCTGGCGAGCGCTTCAACAAGGTCGTGGACATCTGGGGCAAGTCGGGCGACGAAGTGTCCAAGGTGATGATGGCCCAGCTGTCCAAGCAGAAGGTCATCGACCGCAACGGCAAGGAAGTGGACCAGGAGTCCTTCAACTCCATCTACATGATGGCCGACTCGGGCGCGCGCGGTTCTGCCGCGCAGATCCGCCAGGTGGCCGGCATGCGGGGCCTGATGGCCAAGCCGGACGGCTCCATCATCGAGACGCCCATCACGGCGAACTTCCGCGAAGGCCTGAACGTGCTGGAGTACTTCATCTCCACCCACGGTGCGCGAAAGGGCCTGGCCGACACGGCTCTGAAGACGGCGAACTCGGGTTACCTGACGCGCCGTCTGGTCGACGTGACGCAGGACCTGGTCGTGACCGAAGACGATTGCGGCACGCACGACGGCACCGTCATGCGCGCCATCGTCGAGGGCGGTGAAGTCATCGAGTCGCTGCGCGACCGCGTGCTGGGCCGCACCACGGCCGAGGACGTGCTGCACCCCGAGAACCGTTCGGTGCTGCTGCCGGCCGGCGAGATGCTGGAAGAGGACACCATCGACGGGCTGGAATCGGCCGGCGTCGACGAGGTCAAGGTCCGCACCGCGCTGACCTGCGCCACGCGCTTCGGCATCTGCGCGAAGTGCTATGGCCGCGACCTGGGCCGCGGCGGCCTGATCAACACCGGCGAAGCCGTCGGTGTGATCGCTGCCCAGTCCATCGGCGAACCTGGCACGCAGCTGACCATGCGGACCTTCCACATCGGTGGTGCGGCCTCGCGTGCGGCCATTGCCTCCAGCGTGGAAGCCAAGTCCAGTGGCTCGGTGGGCTTCAACGCCACCATGCGCTACGTGACCAACAGCAAGGGCGAACTGGTGGTGATCGCGCGTTCGGGCGAGATCGTCATCTCCGAGCATGGCCGCGAGCGCGAGCGCCACAAGGTGCCCTACGGTGCAACGCTGGCCGTCAAGGCCGACCAGAGCATCAAGGCCGGCACGGTGCTGGCCACCTGGGACCCGCTGACGCGCCCGATCATCACCGAGTTCGCGGGCCGCTCGAAGTTCGAGAACGTGGAGGAAGGCCTCACGGTCGCCCGCCAGGTCGACGAAGTGACGGGCCTGTCCACGCTGGTGGTCATCGATCCCAAGCGCCGCGGTGCGGTCAAGGTCGTGCGTCCGCAGATCAAACTGGTCGATGCCACCGGCAACGAAGTCAAGATCCCCGGCACCGACCACTCGGTGACGATCGGCTTCCCGATCGGTGCACTGATCCAGGTGCGCGACGGCGAGGAAGTGGGTCCTGGCGAGGTGCTGGCCCGCATCCCGGTCGAAGGCCAGAAGACGCGCGACATCACCGGCGGTCTGCCGCGGGTGGCCGAACTGTTCGAGGCCCGCACGCCCAAGGACAAGGGCCTGCTCGCAGAGCAGACAGGTACCGTGTCGTTCGGCAAGGAGACCAAAGGCAAGATCCGCCTGCAGATCACCGACCCGGAAGGCAAGGTCTGGGAAGAGCTCGTGCCCAAGGAAAAGAACATCGTGGTGCACGAGGGCCAGGTGGTCAACAAGGGCGAGTCCATCGTCGACGGTCCGGCCGATCCGCAGGACATCCTGCGCCTGCTGGGTGTCGAGGAACTGGCGCGCTACATCGTCGATGAGGTGCAGGACGTCTACCGCCTGCAGGGCGTGAAGATCAACGACAAGCACATCGAGGTGATCGTGCGCCAGATGCTGCGCCGTGTCGTGGTCGACAACGTCGGCGAGTCCGGCTACATCGCGGGTGAACAGGTCGAGCGTTCGGAAATCCTCAACACCTCCGAGGCCCTGCAGCGCGACGGCAAGATCCCGCCGACCTATAGCAACCTGCTGCTGGGTATCACGAAGGCCTCGCTGTCAACCGACTCGTTCATCTCCGCGGCGTCCTTCCAGGAGACCACGCGCGTGCTGACCGAGGCGGCGATCATGGGCAAACGCGACGAGCTGCGTGGCCTGAAGGAGAACGTCATCGTGGGCCGCCTGATCCCTGCAGGCACCGGCATGGCGTACCACCAGGCACGCAAGGCCAAGGACCTGATGGACGAAGCCGAGCGCCGTGCCATCGCCGAAGCCGAAGCCGCCGAGCTGGCTGGCCAGGAAGCCACGGCCGACGCCGCGGGCGAGGCGCCAGTCGGCGAATAAGCCGCACGGCGCTCCGAGCCGGCGTCCTGCCGGCCCGACCCCGGGGTCCCTATCATGGCTCCGGGGTTTTTTCATGGTTTCGCCGATCGATGGAGAAATGCACGTGATGCAAGCCGCCGGGAGCGCCTGGCTGGTCTGGGGTGGTGCGGCCGCCGTGCTGCTGTTCTGGGGCGTGGGCGCCTACAACCGGCTGGTGCGCCTGCGCACCAAGGTCTGGTCGATCTTCGCCAGTCTGGTCGCACAGCTGGAGCGCTACGCTGCCTGGGTCGCCGAGCATGCCCCCGAGCCACCGCCAGGCGATGCGCCGCCGCGCGCCGGCGATGCCTGGAGCAACCTGCGGGCCGCCAGCGCGCAGTTCTCCGCTTCCCTCGCCGCGGTGCGGGGCAAGCCGTCGGACACGCCCGCCATGGCCGGTCTCGCCGCCGCGCGCGCGGTGCTCGCCATGGCGTGGCAATACCTGGACGACGAGGCGTTGGGGCGTGCGCGCAGCGGCCAGCCAGTGGCCGTTCTGCGTTCGGAGTGGGAGGCTGTGAGCACCCAATGCCAGGGCGCCGAGCGGGCCTTCGCCGCAGCTGCAGAGGTCTACAACCGCGCCGTACGCCAGTTCCCTGCGGTGCTTCTGGCATGGCTATTCGGCTTCAAGCGTGCGCGCCTGCTGTAGGTCCCGCGCATCGCCTTAAGCATATGCAGACAATGTCTGTCGCATGTGCATGCCGTCATGGATACTGGCGCCCCCTCAGACAGGCAACCACCAGGAGGACATGCCCATGCGATGGAACTCGATGCTGGCAGCTGCCGCCACGTTGGCCGCGACGGCCATGCCGGCGGCCGCACAGGACAAGGATGCGCTCTACATGCGCAGCCTGGCAGCGACCTGCGCCAATTGCCACGGCACACAGGGCAGGGCGCAGCCGGGTTCCAGCGTGGTGTCCCTGGCCGGCATGCCGGCCGAACAACTGGTGGCGCAGATGGCTGCCTTCAAGGCGGGCACGCGCAGCGCGACCATCATGCACCAGCTGGCCAAGGGCTACAGCGACGCCCAGGTCGCGCAGATCGCCCGCTACTTCGCGGCCCAGAGCAAGTAAGGAGTGCCTGCCGTGCAACGACGTTCCTTCCTGCATTCCTCCGCCGGCCTTGCGCTGCTGGGCCTGGCCGGCTGTGCCAGCACCGGTGCCGTGCCATCCAGGGCCCAGGTCGTGGTCATCGGCGGTGGCTACGGCGGCGCCACCGCGGCCAAGTACGTGCGGCTGCTGTCGGACTACAGGATCGGAGTGGTGCTCGTCGAACCCAACGAGGCCTTCGTCTCCTGCCCGATTTCCAACCTCGTGGTCGGCGGCAGCCGCCAGATCGCCGAGATCACCTCGCCCTATACCGAGCTCACGCGCCGCCATGGCGTGGTCCGCGTGCGCGACAGCGCCACAGCCATCGACACCGCCAAGCGCACTGTGAAGCTGGCCGGCGGCGCCACCATCGCCTATGACAAGCTGGTGGTCTCGCCTGGCGTGGAACTGCAGTTCGGCAGCATCGAAGGCCTGCAGGCCGCGCATGCCGCGGGCCAGATCCTGCAAGCCTGGAAGGCTGGCCCGGAGACCGTGGCGCTGCGCCGCCAGCTCGAGGCCATGCCTGACGGCGGTGTCTACGCCATCACCGTTCCCGAGGCGCCGTACCGCTGCCCTCCAGGCCCGTACGAACGCGCCTGCCAGGTCGCCTGGTACTTCAAGAACTTCAAGCCGCGCAGCAAGGTGCTGGTCCTGGACGCGAACCCGGACGTCACCTCCAAGGGGCCGCTGTTCAAGAAGGTCTGGGCCGAGCAGTACAAGGGCATCGTCGAATACCTGCCGCAGCACAAGACCATGGCGGTCGACGCCAGGGCGGGCCTCGTCAAGTTCGAGGTGCACGAAGATGTCAAGGCCAATGTCATCAACGCCCTGCCGTCCATGCGCGCAGGCGCCATTGCGGTGCAGGCCGGCCTCAACAACATGGCCAACAACCGCTGGTGCGGCGTCAACTACCTGAGCTTTGAGTCGACGGCCGCACGCGATGTGTTTGTCATCGGCGACTCCATCCAGATCGCGCCGGCCATGCCCAAGAGCGGCCACATGGCCAACAGCCATGGCAAGGTCGCGGCCGCGGCCATCGTCGCGCAGCTGGCCGGTTGGGAGGTGAACCCCGCGCCCATGCTCAACAACACCTGCTACAGCTTCGTCGACGACCGCAACGTGGTCCATGTTGCCAGCGTGCACGCCTACGACCAGGCCGACAAGACCTTCAAGACCGTGGCTGGCTCCGGCGGCGTGAGCACCGGCCCGACCGAACTCGAAGGCGTCTACGCGATGAACTGGGCGCAGAACATCTGGGCGGACGTGCTGGGATGAGCGTTTGAACACGACGCAGGCGCCGCCACTGTGGCGGCAGTTGCAGGCAGCGGCCACGGCGCTGCAGGCCGTGCGTGGCGGCCAACGCTGCGGTGGCGCTCTGGCCGCAACGCACGGCCTGCAGCGCCGTGGCCGCTGCCTGCAACTGCCGCCACAGTGGCGGCGCCTGCGTCGTGTTCAAACGCTCATCCCAGCACGTCCGCCCAGATG
>CAJYRH010000176.1 GCA_913776795.1 uncultured Pseudorhodoferax sp.
CGCAGCAGGCCAGACCGAAGGTCATGGGCCACAGCGAGCCGGTCTTGGCCCAGTTCACGACCGCGTCGTACGAGGTCGTGACGAAGCCTTCCTTGAATACGCCTTCAATGGCCATAGCTAATCTCCAGTGGGCCGGGCGGGATCATTCCCAGTCCAGGGCACCCTTCTTCCATTCGTAGACGAAGCCCACGACCAGGATCGTCAGGAACATGACGACGGCCCAGAAGCCCACCACGCCCACGTCCTTCAACGCGACGGCCCAGGGAAACAGGAACGCGATTTCCAGGTCGAACAGGATGAACAGGATGGCGACGAGGTAGTAGCGCACGTCGAACTTCATGCGCGCGTTCTCAAAGGCCTCGAAGCCGCACTCGTAGGGAGAGTTCTTGGCCGCGTCGGGCCGGTTGGGGCCAAGCAAATAGCCCAGGACCTGCGGTGCGATCCCGACCGCGATACCCACCAGGATGAACAGAAGGACTGGGAGGTATTGGCCGAGGTTCATCTGGAGGCTTTTTCACCGCTGCGTCGGCATGCAAGCCCGGGAGGTTTGCATGCCGACTTTTGTTGGTGCCGTCGGCGAGACTCGAACTCGCACAGCTTTCGCCACTACCCCCTCAAGATAGCGTGTCTACCAATTTCACCACGACGGCGGTTTTGTCGTGCCTGGATGGCATGAGGAACGTCGCTCTTGTCGAGCTAGTTTTTGGCTTTCCAGACAGCATTCGAGTTTACCCTGAAACCGCAGGGTTCCCAGGCTTGCGCAAGGGAAATTTCGCGGGTACGCCGGGCGGTGTACCCACGTTGCGTCACTGCGTCGGGATCTGGCCCGCGCCCGAGGCGGGAACGGCAGGAGCAGCGGGTGCAACAGCGGGCGCGGACACGCCCGAGCCAGGGATTTGCGAGGCCGGCGTGGGGGCTTCCTGCACCGCACGCTCGAGCACACTGCCCGAACCGGTCGGCTGGCGGTTGCCGAAATAGGCCAGCGCCAGCGTTGCCACAAAGAACACGACGGCCAGGACTGCCGTGGTGCGCGACAGGAAGTTGGCACTGCCGCTGGCACCGAACAGACTGCCGGCACTGCCGCTGCCGAAGGCTGCGCCCATGTCCGCGCCTTTGCCATGCTGGACCAGGATCAGGCCGATCATCCCGAGTGCGGACAGGATCTGCACCGCCAGCACCAAGTTCAACAACACATTCATCTTTGCAAAACCTCTTCTGCGCCCTCAGCGGGCAGCGGCCACGATGGCCAGGAAATCCGGGACCTTGAGCGATGCGCCGCCGATCAGGCCGCCGTCGATGTCGGGCTGGGCCAGCAGGCTGGCCGCGTTCGACGCGTTCATGCTGCCGCCGTACAGCAGCGGGATGCGGTCTGCATGGTTGCTGGCTGCGGCCAGCTGGGCGCGCAGCACGGCATGCACCTGCTGGGCCTGCTCGGGCGTTGCGGTCTTGCCCGTGCCGATGGCCCAGACGGGCTCGTAGGCCACCACGATCTCGGTGATGCAATGGCCGTTGACATGGACCACGGCCGCCAGCTGGCGCCGCACCACCTCCTCGGTGTGGCCGGCCTCGCGCTCGGCCAGCGTCTCGCCGACGCAGACGATGGGCGTGATGCCTACGGCCAGCGCGCGCTGCGCCTTGGCCGCGACGACCTCGTCGGTCTCGCCGTGGTACTGGCGGCGCTCGGAGTGGCCGACGATGGCATAGCGCACGCCGAAGTCGCGCAGCATGTCGGCGCTGACCTCGCCCGTGTAGGCGCCGCTGGCGTGCTGCGACACGTCCTGCGAGCCTGCCTGCACGGTCGCCTGACCAGCCAGCCAGCCCTGCACGGCCGCAAGATATGGCGCCGGCACGCACATGGCCACGTCGCACGCTGCAGGCGCCGCAGCCAGGCCGTCGAGTACGCCGCGCACCAGCGCTTCGCTGCCCGCCAGGCTGGCATTCATCTTCCAGTTGCCTGCAATCAGTTGTTTCTTGCCCATTTCGCTCACCAGGTCAGGACGATCTTGCCGATGTGCTGGTTCGACTCCATCAGCGCGTGGGCCTTCGCCGCGTCGGCCGCTTCAAAGCGACTGTGGATCACAGGCTTGACCTGGCCGGCCTCGATCAGCGGCCACACATGGCGGCGCAGCGATTGCGCGATGGCACCCTTGAATGCCACGGGCCGCGGCCGCAGCGTGGAACCGGTCACCGTCAGCCGGCGGCGCAGCACCAGACCGGCATGGATCTCGGCCTTGGTGCCGCCCTGCACGGCGATGATCACCAGGCGGCCATCCTCGGCGAGGCAGTCGATCTCACGCGCAACGTAGGCACCGGCCACCATGTCCAGGATCACATCCACGCCCTTGCCGTCGGTGAGCTTCCTGGCTTCCTCCGCGAAGTCGGAGGTCTTGTAGTTGATCGCATGGTCGGCGCCCAATGCCAGGCAGGCCGCGCACTTCTCGTCGCTGCCGGCCGTCGCGATCACGCGTGCCCCCAGGGCCTTGCCCAGCTGGATCGCCGTCACGCCGATGCCGCTGGTGCCACCCTGCACGAGCAGGGTCTCGCCCGGCTGCAGGCGCCCGCGGTCGAATACGTTGCTCCAGACCGTGAAGAAGGTTTCAGGAAGGCTTGCGCCCTCCTCGTCCGTCAGTCCGGAAGGCACCGGCAGGCACTGCGCAATGGGCGCCACGCACAGCTCGGCATAGCCGCCGCCAGCCACCAGCGCGCAGACGCGGTCGCCGATGTTCAGGCCTGCAGCACGCAGGTCATCGGCGTCACCGGCCTCGATGACACCTGCCACCTCGAGGCCCGGAATGTCGGAAGCGCCGGGCGGCACAGGATAGTTGCCGGTGCGCTGCAGCACGTCGGGGCGGTTCACGCCGCTGGAACGCACGCGAAGCAGCACCTCACCAGCGCCGGCAACCGGGTCCGGGCGCTCGGCCAGTTGCAGCACCTCGGGGGCGCCGTAGGTCGTGATCTCAATCGCTTTCATCGCGAGTCCTCGGAAGTACATGGCACCGGCCCGGCATTGCCGCAGCCGGTGCGGAGTGCCGCGCCAGACAGGCGCAGCATGTCGCAACGCAGGCTTATTGCGGCTGGCCGGGTGCCGGCTCGGAAGGTGCGGCAGCGGGCGCCTGAACCGGCGGAGCGGAACGGTCCAGCAGCGCCTTCATCGAGAGCTTGATGCGGCCCTTCTCGTCGGTCTCAAGCACCTTGACCTTCACGATCTGGCCTTCGCTCAGGTAGTCCGTGACCTTCTCGACGCGCTCGTGCGCGATCTGGCTGATGTGCAGCAGGCCGTCCTTGCCGGGCAGCAGGTTGATCAGCGCGCCGAAGTCCAGGATCTTGGTGACCGGGCCTTCGTAGACCTTGCCGATCTCGACTTCGGCCGTGATCTGCTCAATGCGGCGCTTGGCTTCCTCGGCCTTGGCCGGATCGGCAGAGGCGATGGTGATGGTGCCGTCTTCCTCGATGTTGATCTGCGTGCCGGTCTCTTCGGTCAGCGCGCGGATGACGGAGCCACCCTTGCCGATCACGTCGCGGATCTTCTCGGGGTTGATCTTCATCGTGAACAGGCGCGGCGCGAAGCTGGAGACCTCGGTCTTGGCAGCCCCCATGGCCTCCTGCATCTTGCCCAGGATGTGCATGCGGGCTTCCTTGGCCTGGGCCAGCGCGACCTGCATGATCTCCTTGGTGATGCCCTGGATCTTGATGTCCATCTGCAGCGCTGTCACGCCATTGGTCGTGCCAGCCACCTTAAAGTCCATGTCGCCCAGGTGGTCATCATCACCCAGGATGTCGGTCAGCACGGCGAAGCGGTTGCCGTCCTTGATCAGGCCCATGGCGATGCCGGCGACGTGCGCCTTCAGCGGCACGCCGGCGTCCATCATCGACAGGCAGCCGCCGCAGACCGAGGCCATGGACGAGGAGCCGTTGGATTCGGTGATCTCGCTGACCACGCGCACGGTGTAGGGGAAGTCTTCCTTCGTCGGCAGCACGGCCACCAGGGCGCGCTTGGCCAGGCGGCCGTGGCCGATCTCGCGGCGCTTGGGGCTGCCCACGCGGCCTGTTTCGCCGGTGGCGAACGGAGGCATGTTGTAGTGCAGCATGAAGCGGTCTTCGTAGTCGCCCGACAGCGCGTCGATGCGCTGCGCGTCGCGCTCGGTGCCCAGCGTGGTCACCACCAGGGCCTGGGTCTCGCCACGCGTGAACAGCGCCGAGCCGTGGGTGCGCGGCAGCACGCTGTTGCGGATCTCGATGGGGCGCACGGTGCGCGTGTCGCGGCCGTCGATGCGCGGCTCGCCGGCCAGGATCTGGCCGCGCACGATGCGCGCCTCGATGTCGAACAGCAGGCCTTCGACCTTGACGCTGTCGAACTCGGTGCCGTCGGCCTTCAGCGCAGCCAGCACCTCGGCATAGGCCGCGCGCGTGGCTTCGGTGCGGGCCTGCTTGTTGCGCAGCTGGTAGGCGGCGCGCAGCTTGTCTTCGGCGGCGGCCGTGACCTTGGCGATCAGGGCTTCGTCGCGCGCAGGCGCCTGCCAGTTCCAGACGGGCTTGCCAGCGTCGCGCACGAGTTCGTGGATGGCGTCGATGGCGATGCGTGCCTGCTCGTGGCCGAACACCACGCCGCCCAACATGACTTCCTCGCTGAGCTGCTGGGCCTCGGACTCGACCATCAGCACGGCGGCTTCGGTGCCAGCGACCACCAGGTCCAGCACCGAGTCCTTGCGGGCGGTCTGGCCAGGGTTCAGCACGTACTGGCCGTTGACATAGCCCACGCGGGCCGCGCCGATCGGGCCGGCGAACGGGACGCCGCTGACCGACAGCGCGGCGCTTACGGCGATCATGGCGGCGATGTCGGCATCGACCTCGGGATTCAGCGACAGCGTGTGGATGACCACGTGCACTTCGTTGAAGAAGCCTTCGGGGAACAGCGGGCGGATCGGGCGATCGATCAGGCGGCTGGTCAGCGTCTCGTACTCGCTGGGGCGGCCTTCACGCTTGAAGAAGCTGCCCGGGATCTTGCCGGCGGCGTAGCCCTTTTCAAGGTAGTCGACGGTCAGCGGGAAGAAGTCCTGGCCGGGCTTGCCGGTGGTCTTGGCGACCACGGTGGCCAGCACCACGGTTCCGTCCATGTCCAGCAGCACGGCGCCGGTGGACTGGCGGGCGACCTCGCCGGTCTCCATGCGGACCTGGTGCTGGCCCCACTGGAAGGTCTTGGTGACTTTATTGAACATCGTCATGCGGTACTCCTCGTTGGTTTCGGTGCGGCGTCATGCCGGCCGGGGAACTAAGGCAGCCCATTCGGGCTGCGGGGAAACAGCGCCTGCGAAGGGACGATGCCATTCCACAAGAACCCGACGCGCAGGCCGCTTGCGGAATGACACAGCGCGTACCTGCGCGTGGCGACTGTCGGTATTTGCCGGTTTTGAAGTGCAAAGCGCCTGAGCCAGCGAACCAACTCAGGCGCCTTGTGAACCTTCAGGCTCGGCGGATTACTTGCGCAGACCCAGCTTGGCGATCAGGGCCGCGTAGCGGTCATGGTCCTTGGCGTTCAGGTAGTCCAGCAGCTTGCGGCGGCGGCTCACCATGCGCAGCAGGCCGCGGCGACCGTGGTGGTCCTTGGCGTGGGTCTTGAAGTGGGGGGTCAGCTCGTTGATGCGTGCGGTCAGCAACGCAACTTGAACTTCGGGGCTGCCAGTGTCGTTGGCTGCGCGGGCGTTGGCCTTGACGACCTCGGCCTTGATGGATGCTGCAATCATGGAATGTCCAGGATGTGCCGAAGGACCCGAGCCCCCTTGGCGCACTGGGGCGCAAGGGCAGGTTCCGGCGGTTTCAACTTGCGTTGGCCGACGGAACTGAAGGCCAACGTGCGCTTCGCCACAGGGCAAAGCCTGACGATTATAGCGCGGCGCTCAAAGTGCGCTGGCCGAGAAGGTGTCGCAGGCCTTCACGCTGCCGGTCTTCAGCCCCGTGGCAAACCAGCGCTGTCGCTGGGCGCTGCTGCCGTGCGTGAAGCTTTCGGGCACCACGGCACCACCGCTGCCGCGCTGCAGCGCGTCGTCGCCGATCCTGGCGGCCGCGTTCATGGCCGACTCGATGTCGCCGTTTTCCAGGATCTGGCGCGCGTCCTGGGCCTTGTTGGCCCAGACGCCGGCGAAGCAGTCGGCCTGCAACTCCAGCTTGACGCTCATGGCGTTGTACTGGGTCTGGTTCATGCGCTGGCGCATCTGGTCCATCTTGCCGGTGATGCCGAGAAGGTTCTGGACATGGTGGCCGACTTCGTGCGCGATCACATACGCCTGCGCGAATTCGCCTGGCGCACCCAGGCGGTTCTTGAGCGTCTCGTAGAACCCCAGGTCGATATAGACCTTCTGGTCGGCAGGACAGTAGAACGGCCCCATGGCGGCCTGTCCCTGGCCGCAGGCCGTGCGCGTGGCGCCGCGGAACAACACCAGCGTCGGGTCGCGGTACTGGCCGCCGGCCTCGGCGAAGAGCTTGCG
>CAJYRH010000177.1 GCA_913776795.1 uncultured Pseudorhodoferax sp.
GGGTCGGCACTGCCGTCGGCCAGTTCCCATGGAATGCCGGCCTGCTCGAGCAGCACGCGCGCGTCCGTCGACACCAGCAGCGTCTTGCCATGGCGGTACTGTTCCTTGACGAACTCCAGCGCCAGCCCATTGGCCGCCAGCGCCGCGATGGCATCCTGGCCCTGGGGAAGGACCACGGCATCGAACAGGAAGCCGGGTTCGTTCTCGAGCGAGGCATCGGCCTGCAAAGCGTCGCCTTGCAAGGTGTTCAACATGCCCACGTGCGGCCCGACGACGCGCGGCGCGGCGCCCTGGTCGGCCAGTGCGGCGGCCTGTGCCTGCAGCAGCGCACCGTCCACGCCGTCGGCTGCCAGCAGCGCAACCATGCGGGCGCGGATGCCGGCCTCGCCCGGCCGGGCCAGCAGCGACAGAGCCGGGGACTGACGCACTTCAGGCTTGGCCGGCTTGTCCAGCGCCCGCGGCAGGGGCTCGGGCAGTTCGCGCATGCCCAGGCCCTGCGCGACCTGGCGCGCCAGGTCCTCGGACACATTGCGCAGCGATGCCACCATGCGTTCGCGGATCGCCGGCACCGTGAGCTTGGACAGCTCGAAGCGGAAGGCCGCTGCGATGTGGGCCTGCTCGACCGGGCTCTGGCTGGCATAGAACAGCGTCGCCTGGGTGTAGTGGTCGGCGAACTTCTCCGGCTTGGCGCGCACCTTGCCTTGCTCTTCCTTGGCCGCGATGCGTGCGGGCACCGACACGAATCCCTGCACCGCACCGGCCTGGAACGGGCAGCCGCCGGCGAGCGAATTGGGCTCGTAGGACACGCGGCCGCGGTGGATGGCCTGGCGGTGCATGCCGTCACGCTGGTTGTTGTGCACCGGCGCGATGGGCGAATTGATCGGGATCTCGTGGAAGTTCGGTCCGCCCAGGCGCGAGATCTGCGTGTCCACATAGGAGTGGATGCGGCCCGCCAGCAGCGGGTCGTTCGAGAAGTCGATGCCGGGGACCACGTGGGCCGTGCAGAAAGCCACCTGCTCGGTCTCGGCAAAGAAGTTGTCGGGGTTGCGGTTGAGCACCATGCGGCCGATTGCCTGCACCGGCACCAGCTCTTCCGGGATCAGCTTGGTCGCGTCGAGGATGTCGAAGCTGAATTTCTCCGCCTCTTCCTCGGTGAAGATCTGCACGCCCAGTTCCCACTCGGGGTAGTTGCCCGACTCGATGCGCTCCCACAGGTCGCGCCGGTGGTAGTCGGGGTCGGCGCCCGAGATCTTCACGGCTTCGTCCCAGACCAGCGAATGGGTGCCGTACTTCGGATTCCAGTGGAACTTGACGAAGACCGAGTCGCCATCCTCGTTCACGAAACGGTAGCTGTGCACGCCAAAGCCCTGCATGGTCGCGTAGCTGCGTGGAATAGCGCGGTCCGACATCGCCCACATCAGCATGTGGGTGGACTCCGGCATCAGCGAGACGAAGTCCCAGAACGTGTCGTGGGCGCTGCCGGCCTGCGGCATGCCGTGGTGCGGTTCGGGCTTGACGGCGTGCACGAGGTCGGGGAACTTCATTGCGTCCTGGATGAAGAACACCGGGATGTTGTTGCCCACCAGGTCCCAGTTGCCTTCGTCGGTGTAGAACTTCACGGCAAAGCCGCGCACGTCGCGGGCCGTGTCCTTGGATCCGCGCTCGCCCTGCACGGTGGAAAAGCGCACGAACACCGGCGTGGTCTTGCCGGCCTCACGGAACGGCGCGGCCTTGGTGTGCTGCGTGAGCGGCGCATAGCATTCGAAGAACCCGTGTGCGCCCGAGCCGCGCGCGTGCACGATGCGCTCGGGGATGCGCTCGTGGTCGAAGTGGGTGAGCTTCTCGCGCAGGATGAAGTCTTCCAGCAGCACCGGCCCGCGCACACCGTACTTGAGCGAGTTCTGGTTGTCGGCGATGGGCACGCCCTGGTTGGTGGTCAGGCGCTGACCGGTCGCGTCCACGCGCACACGGTCCAGCGGGCCGACCGTCGGGTTGGCACCGTCCGGTGCGCTGGTGCCCGTCTTGTCCGATGCGTTGGCTTCGGACAGGGTGCTGGCACCCGACAGGCGCGATCCAGGGGCGATGTGCACGCCAGGCTTGGGCGCGACGCCGTTCGCGAAGCCGTGCTCGTCTGGCTTGGTGGGGTTGGACGGCATGCCGGCAGCCAGTGCCTGCACCTCTGCCTTTTGCTGCGCCGCCGGATCGCTGCCGTCGCCCACGGGGCCTTCGGCCGGACCGCTGTCCGTGTGGTGGGCGGACGCGGGCGAAGCCTTGGCACGGGCAGTGGCGGGGCGGCTGGCGGCCGCGGGTTTGGATGACTTGGCCATGGTGGTGTGTTTGGTTTCGAGGTTGTGCGAGGTGGGGGGAGATACGCTGCCGAACACCTGACCGTAGGCAACAACTACCCAGAGCGGTGTAGGACGCGACGACGGTCGCGCATGCGGCAATGCGCCTGCAGCGACAGACCGCCTCCATCGCTGCGCCGCAGGGCCGTGTCCGCGCCCGGTTCGCGTTGCCGTCCGACGCAGACCGGCCACCGACCGTGCAACCCTGCCGAGCCATGAACGAACTACGAGATCCGGCCGGCGTCGTGCCCAGCCACTTCAGCCGCACTGCCCGTGCCTGTGCTTGTAATCTCACGCCCTCTGTTGCCGTCGCCGCTGCCTGTCGGTATGCGGCCGCCCGCTCCTGCTGATGCCAGCCATCGTCCTGCGTGTGGCATTGGTGGAGGACAACCCGCACTGGCGCGCGCAGCTGCGCCGATGGACTGTGGCGGCCGGCCACCGTGTGGTTCAGGAGACCGGCGCTGCAGATGCAGCGCGCTCCTGGCTGGCACAGCACGAGGACGGGTGGGACCTGCTGGTTCTCGATGCCTTCCTGGCCCAGGGCAACGGCTTCACGTTGCTCCGACACGTGCGCAGGACCCTGGCGCAGCAACGCGTGGTGATGGTGTCGAACTTCGCACGGGCCGAAGCGCGCCAGCAGGCGCTTGCGCTCGGCGCCGACCGGTTCTTCGACAAGGGGACCGAACTCGACGCGTTCGTGGACTACTGCTTCGCGCCCCACCTTGGCCAGGCACCGGCGGACGCACCCGCAGCGCCGGCCTGACATTGACCTCACCCCGAAGGAATTGCGCATGCTCGATCTTTTGCAATGGCCGGCCATGGTGGCCTCGCTCGCTGCAGCCTGGCTCGTGGCCTCCAGTGCCGAGCGGCGCAGGGCCATCGGCTTTTGGGTGTTCCTGCTGAGCAACGTGCTGTGGATTGCCTGGGGCATCCACACGGCCGGCTGGGCGCTGGTCGTCCTGCAGTTGGGCCTGGCGGCGATGAACATCCGGGGCCTGCGCAAGAACGACGTGCAAGCCAGCCACTGAGCGCGCCGTACCCACGCGCCGCACCCGGCCTCGCAGGCATGGCGCGGTTCCGCGGTCCCCGCACAGCCGCACGCCCTCAAAGGAAACCACGATGCACACGACCGACCCGCCCCCGCAAGGGGCTACCCAACCCGAACCGCGGGAGCCGTACGGGCAGGCCGCCGGCGGCTGGGGCTCGTTGAAGGCGGTGGCGGTGAGCGTTGTGCGCGAAGGTGCACCGCTTGCGACAGTCAACGCCTTGCGCAAGCAGAACAAGCCCGGCGGCTTCGCCTGTGTCAGCTGCGCCTGGGCCAAGCCGGCCATGCCGCACCTGGCCGAGTTCTGCGAGAACGGCGCCAAGGCCACGGCCTGGGAGCTTACCGACAAGCGCCTGGGGCCGGATTTCTTCGCGACGCACACACTCGCCACGCTGCGCGGCTGGAGCGACCACGCGCTCGAGGCCGGCGGACGCCTGACCCACCCCCTGCGCTACGACAGTGCCAGCGACCGCTACGAAGCCGTGGCCTGGGAAGATGCGTTCGCCGCCATCGGCGCCGAACTGCGCGCGCTGCGCGTGCAGGATCCGCAGTCGGTGGTGTTCTATGCGTCGGGCCGTGCCTCGCTGGAGACCAGCTACCTGTACCAGCTGTTGGCGCGCCTGTACGGCAACAACAACCTGCCCGACAGCTCCAACATGTGCCATGAAAGCACGTCCGTGGCGCTGCCCGAGACCATTGGCGTGCCGGTGGGCACGGTGGCGCTGGAGGACTTCGCGCAGACCGACGCGATCTTCTTCTTCGGCCAGAACGTGGGGACCAACAGCCCGCGCATGCTGCACCAGTTGCAGGAGGCGAGGTCGCGCGGGGTGCCCATCGTCACCTTCAATCCGCTCAAGGAAGTGGGCCTGGTGCACTTTGCCAACCCACAGTCGCCGCGCGAGCTGCTGACCCCGGCGGAAACGGCCATCAGCACGCAGTACCTGCAGGTGCGCAACGGCGGCGACATCGCGGCGCTGACGGGCCTGTGCAAGTGGTTGGTCGAGGCCGACGATGCCGCGCAGGCCGCGGGCGCCCCGCGCGTGCTCGACGCCGCCTTCATCGCCGAGCACACCCAGGGTTTCGGCGCCTTTGCCAGCCATGTGCGCGCCGCGCGCTGGAGCGACATCGAGGCGCAGAGCGGCCTTGCGCGCGCCGCGCTCGAGCAGGCCGCCGCCACCTATGCCGCGGCCGGCGCCGTGCTGGGCATCTATGGCATGGGCCTGACCCAGCACCGCCAGGGCGTGGCCAATGTGCAGATGGTCAGCAACCTGCTGCTGCTGCGCGGCAACATCGGCAAGCCCGGCGCCGGCATCTGCCCGGTGCGCGGCCATTCGAACGTGCAGGGCCAGCGCACCGTGGGCATCACCGAAAAGCCCGAGCTCGCGCCGCTGGACCGCCTGGCCGAGCTCTACCGTTTCGAGCCCCCGCGCACGCCGGGCCGCAACACCGTCGGCACCTGCGAGGGCGTGCTGGACGGCTCGGTGCGCGGCTTCGTGGGCCTGGGCGGCAACTTCCTGCGCGCTGCCCCCGACACCGACCGACTGGAGGCGGCCTGGGGCGCGATGGCGCTGACGGTGCATGTGGCCACCCGCTTGAACCGCACGCACCTGCTGCCCGGCCGCGCGGCCTGGGTGCTCCCCTGCCTGGGCCGCATCGAGATCGACCGGCAGGCCACTGGCGCGCAGACCGTGGCGGTGGAAGATTCGACGGGCTGCTTTCACGCATCCGACGGCGTGGCCGAGCCGGCCGACCCCGGCCTGCGCTCGGAACTGGCCATCGTGGCCGCCATCGCCCAGGCCACGCTGCCCTCGCACACCGAGGTGCCGTGGGCGCAGTGGACCAGCGACTACGCGACCGTGCGCGATGCCATCGAGGCCACCTGGCCCGATGTGTTCAAGGACTTCAATGCGCGGCTGCGCGAGCCCGGCGGCGTGGCCAGGCCCAATGCGGCGCGCCAGCGTGTCTGGAAGACCGAGAGCGGCAAGGCCTGCTTCATCGTGCCGCCCGCAGCCGAAGCCGATCACGCGCCCGGTGTGCTGCGGCTCATGACATTGCGCAGCGACGACCAGTTCAACACCACCGTCTACAGCCTGGACGACCGCTTCCGCAACGTCTGGGGCACGCGCATGGTGCTGCTCATGCATCCGGACGACATGGCCGCGCGCGGCCTGGCCGAGGGCGATGCCGTGCGCGTGCACGGCGTGGCCGACGATGGCCATGTGCGCCGCCTGGAGGGCCTGCGCGCGCTGCCCTACGACCTGCCTGCCGGCTCCGCGGCCGGCTACTTTCCCGAATGCAACCCCCTCGTGCCGCTGGGCCACCACGCC
>CAJYRH010000178.1 GCA_913776795.1 uncultured Pseudorhodoferax sp.
CGACGCCGGCCTGTGCGGCGACGCGGCCGGCCTGGCGTCTCCGCCGTTCCACGCCGTGACGGCCGCATGGGGCATCGCCTACGTGGTCTAAGGGGCGCAGCTCGGAGGGCGCGTGCTGCATCAGCGCCTGCGCCGGGCCGGCGTGGCGGCACCCCTGCGCTACCTGGACGGCCGCGGCGCCGACACCGGCGCGCACTGGCACCGATTCCTGCAGGCCCTGCGGGCGGCGCTGGCGCGGCCTGCCGATGTGGCCGAGGCCAGCGGTGCGGCCCGCTGGGCTTTCGAGGACCTGCTTGGAAGGTTCCGCCGGTGCGGCCTGGTTCCGTGAGCGCCGCTGACGGCGCCGATGTGCCGCTGGATCTGTCCAACTGTGACCAGGAGCCGATCCACATCCCCGGCCGGATCCAGTCGCACGGCGTGCTGTTCGCGTTCGGCGCCGATGGCCGCCTGTCGCACCGCAGCGCCAACGCCGGCGCGATGCTGGGCGCCGCGGCGCCCATGCTCGGCCAGCCGCTGGCGAAGACCTGCTTTGCGGCCGACCCCACCATGCACAGCCTGGTCCAGGAGTGCCTGGCCACCGAGGCCGACGAGTCGCAGCCCGTCGCCGTCGAGGTCGCACTGGCCGGCCGGCATTTCGAACTGATCGGCCACCGCCAGGGCGACCAGCTCGTACTCGAGCTCGAACGGCTGGGCGACGAGGCCGCACTGCTGGCCGACGACGCCTTCAAGGGCCACAAGGCGCTGGTGCGGCTCAAGCGCCAGCGCAGCGTGGACGACCTGCTGGACGTGGCGGCGCAGGAGGTGCGTGCGATGACCGGCTTCGACCGCGTGATGGCCTACCGTTTCCGCCACGACGACAGCGGCGATGTGGTGGCCGAAGCGCGCGACGCCGCACTGGAGCCATTTGCCGGCCGCCGTTACCCGGCCAGCGACATCCCGGCCCAGGCGCGGCGGCTGTACCTGCTCAACACGCTGCGCACCATCGTCGAGGTGGGCAGCCAGGCGGTGCCCATCGAGGCGATGGACTTGGGCGCCGCGCCGCTGGACCTTTCGCACAGCGTGCTGCGCGCCGTCTCGCCGGTGCACATCGAATACCTCACGAACATGGGCGTGGCCGCGTCCATGAGCATCTCCATCGTCGTGCAGGGGCGGCTGTGGGGCATGCTGGCCTGCCACCACATGCAGCCGCGCCACGTGCCGTACCGGGTACGCAGCGCCTGCGACGTGCTGGCCCACGTGCTGGCGGCCGATGTGCAGACCGCACTGGCGCGTGCAAGTGCCGAGCGGCTGGCGCAGGCTGCCGGCGCACGCGCACGCGCGATCGAGACGCTGCTGCATTCCGAGGTCGGCGTGACGGCCTTGCTGCGCGAGGCAGACGGTCTGGTCGGCATGTTCGAGGCCCATGGCCTCATGCTGGCCGAGCGCGGCCGCGTCGTGGGCGCCAGCGGCGTGCCGCCGGAGGCTGCACGCGAACTGTTGCCGTTCCTGGCCGCACAGTTGCCGGTGCCCGATGGCATCTGGCACTGCGACAGCCTGGAGGGCGCGCCGCCCGCCTTGCGCGAAGCGCTGGGCAGCTGGTGCGGCCTGCTGGCGCTGCGCTTTTCCGACAGCACCGATGGCTGGCTGGTGCTGTTGCGCAAGGAGCAGGTCGAGACCATTGCCTGGGGCGGCCGGCCCGACAAGGCCTACAGCCATGGGCCGCTGGGCCCCCGGCTCACGCCGCGCGGCAGTTTCGACGTCTGGAAGGAAACCGTGCGCGGACGCTGCGTACCGTGGAGCGAAACCGACCTGCAGATCGCCCGCCCGCTTCTGAGCGAACTGGCGCGTGCCAGCGCGGCCCGCAGTGCCGACCTGGACCGCGCGCGCAGCCATCTGCTGGCCCTGCTGAGTGCCGGCGTGGACGGCGGTCTGCCCGAGCCCGAGCCCGGGGATGCAGCACGCGCCGGCGGCCGCATGCAGCGCCTGGTGGCCCAGGTGCTCGACGCGGCGCACCTGCGCGGCGGCGCCGGGCTGGATCTTGCGCTGGCGCCCGTGGACCTCGCCCAGCTGGTCCAGGCCGCCGTGGACGAGGCCCAGTCCCTCCACCCTGCGCAGCGCTTCATCCGCGAGGTGCCGCGCAGCCTGGTCGTCGACGGCCATGCCGACCGGCTGCGCCAGCTGCTGGCCTGCGTGGTCGGCAATGCCGCGCGCCATGGCGCAGCGGACGAGGCCATCGTGGTGCAACTGCGCCGCGAGAGCCATGCGGTCGTGCTGGACGTGAGCAACGTGGCACAGGAAATGACCGCGCCCGTGCTGGCGGCGCTGTTCGACCCTTTCCACCCGGGCGCCGCAGGCCTGGGCGCCAACGGGGACGGCCTGCGGCTGGGCCTGTACATCGCGCGCCAGATCGCGCGCGCGCACGGCGGCGAACTGGAGCATGCCTACGCCGAGCCCTCCGTGGTGTTCACGCTCAGGCTGCCGGCGCAGGCCGGCACCGGCCCGGTTCGGCCCGACGGAGCGCCAGGCGCAACGGTATAAACCGGCCATGTCCTCCCTTCCCGATCCGATTGCGCGGCTCGAAGCTGCGGCCCAGACCCTGCAGACGCCCTGTGGCGATGGCCATGTCCAGTGGCACCGCTGGGGGCCCGCCGAAGCCGGTGCGGCCGGCCCCGTCGTGCTGCTGCACGGCGGCAGCGGCAGCTGGACCCACTGGGTGCGCAACATCGACGCCCTGGTCGCGGCCGGCCGCCAGGTGCTGGTGCCTGATCTGCCGGGCTTCGGCGACTCGGCCCGCCCGCCCGGTGGCGGCGACGCCGACGACGTGGCGCCGGCGCTGGAGCAGGGCCTGGCCGAACTGCTGGGTCCGCAGCGCTGCGACCTGGTCGGTTTCTCGTTCGGCGGCCTCACGGCCGGCCTGCTGGCGGCGGCGCATCCGCAACGCGCGGCGCGGCTGGTGCTGGCTGGCGCGCCGGCCATGGGGGTGTCCGACGCCGGGCGCATCGTGCTGCGCGGCTGGCGCCACCTGGACGATGCCGGCGCGCGTGCGGCTGTGCACCGCCACAACCTGGCGGTCCTGATGCTGCACCGGCCCGAGGCCATCGATGACCTGGCGCTGGCCTTGCACGGCGCCAACGTGGTGCGGGACCGCATGCAGCGGCGGCGGCTGGCGCGCACCGAGGCGCTCAAGGACGCACTGCAGCAGGTGCGTTGCCCGGTGTGGGCGATCTACGGCCGCGAGGACGTGCTCTACAGCGGACGCATGGACCGGCTGGCCGCGGCCTTCGCCGAAGGGCCGCATTTCCAGGGGCTAGTCTTGATCGACGATGCCGGGCATTGGGTGCAGTACGAGCGGGCCGAGGCCTTCGATGCCGCCTTGGCCCAGGTGCTGTCCGCCCCGGTCCAGAACCTCGCTTGAGGAGCCTGCCCATGACCACCGGACACCGGTTCGTGCTTGCCCATCTGCTCGCGATGCTGCTGGCCGGCGCTGGCGCCGCGCAGGCCCAGTCGCTGCGCTGCGGCCGCGACTTCGCGCAGATCGGCGAGACCAAGTTCGTCATCGAATCCAAATGCGGCGCGCCGGCCGCCAGGGACAGCTTCTGCAAACCCATCGGCATCGCGCCCAGCACGGTGGGCCGGCCGCCGCACGTGGCGTGCGACATGGTGGAGGAGTGGACCTACAAGCCCGGCGTCGGCCAGTTCATCACCATCCTGCAGTTCCGCGAAGGGGAACTGCGCGAGATGAAGTACGGGCCGCGCCAATAGGCGTTCAGCCCGGGCTGGCGCTCTGGATGGTCTGGATGTAATCGGCGCGGTAGGGCGCGCAGGCGGCCTGCAGTTTGCCGTCGACCTCGGCGCCGGCGCGCTCGCCGCTCCACGGCTGCGGCGCGACCGCTCCGTCCCTGGCGATCTGCAGCATGCCGAGGTTGGTGTGCACCATCTCCCCGTCCGCGCCGACCACGCCTTGCTGCAGGCACACACCAATGGGCACGCCTGGCTTGCTGCTGGGGGGCACGATGGCCACGGCCGACAGCTGGCCCGCGATCGGCCGCTCGGGGACCACGATGGTGCGGATGCCGTCGCGCTGCTGCGCCAGCGTTTTCTGCAGCGCGGCCACCAAGGCCCTGGCCCGGTCCTGCGCCGCCGTGCCGCCGGCGATGCGCTGCATTTCGCTGGCCAGTTCCTGCGGATAGCGCAGGGCTGCCGGCGGCGACAGCAGCGGGTGTGCGGCCTGTGCCAGTGCCTGAGGCGCCGGCAGCGTGCAGGCTGCCGCGCAAGCCAGCACCGCGTACCGCAGGGCTCGGCGCACCCCCGTGGCCGCGCTTTCGGTCGGTCGTCGCGCGTCACCTGGCCGCAGGGGGCGGCTGCCGGCGCCTGTGCGCGCGGCGCCCAGGTGCAACGGTGGGCGCCCGGGGGGCCGTCGGCCAGTGCATGGCAACGGGTTGGCGGGAATGGCGGGCCGCCTGGCTGGTGGGTGGGTCATCGGTCGATGGTGCAGCGCTGGGGGAAGTCCGACGCGTCGAGCGCAGCGGCAAGTCCTGCATGCCGCGGCGGCCTCCAGCATCGGCGGTGAAATTCCGGACCATACCCTGTCGCAACGGTGCGCATCCCCGAGCCGGCACCGCCGGCGCCGTTGCCGCTGCAACGCGTTCCGCCTCAGAACAGCTGGCCCGTGACCGGAATGGCAGGCTCCTGCTGTCCGGCAAGCTCGGCGGGCCTGGCCAGCGCACCCACGCGCACGCCCAGCAGCCGCAGCCGGCGTTCGAGCTGCACGCGCTTGAGGCACTGCCCGGCAGCCTGCCGGATCGTGCGCGCATCGGCCGTGTGCGTGGCAATGGTCTGGTCGCGTGTGACGATCTTGAAGTCGTCGAAGCGCAGCTTGATGCCGATGGTTTTGCCCACGTAGCCCTTGCGCTGCAGATCGGCTGCCACTTTCTCGCACAGGTGCGTGAAGATCGCCGAGAGTTCGGCACGGTCGCGCACGGCATGCAGGTCGCGGTCGAAGGTGGTCTCGCGGCTCATGGAGACGGGCTCGCTTTCGGTCACCACGGGTCGGCTGTCGCGGCCCCAGGAGGCTTCGTGCATCCAGGCGCCGTAGGCGCGTCCGAAGTGCTCGACGAGCCACGCGCGGTCCTTCGCGGCCAGTTCGCCGATCGTGGTGATGCCCAGTGCCTGCAGCTTGGCGTCGGCCTTCGGGCCGATGCCGTTGATCTTGCGCGCGGGCAGCGACCAGATGCGGGTCTGCAGGTCGGCCTCGTGCACGATGGAGATGCCGCCCGGCTTGTCGAACTCGCTGGCCATCTTGGCGACGAGCTTGTTGGGCGCCACGCCGATCGAGCAGGTCAGGCCGGTGCGGTCGAAGATGGATTTCTGGATCAGGCGGGCCAGCACGCGGCCGCCTTCGCGCTGGCCGCCGGGCACGTCGGTGAAGTCGATGTACACCTCGTCGACGCCGCGGTCTTCCATGAGCGGCGCGATCTCCAGGATGGTGCCTTTGAACAGGCGCGAGAAGCGCCGGTACTCGTCGAAGTCCACCGGCAGCAGGATGGCTTGCGGGCACAGCTTGGCGGCCTTCATCATGCCCATGGCCGACCCCACGCCGAACGCGCGGGCCGGGTAGGTGGCCGTGGTGATGACGCCGCGGCCGACGTAGTCGCCCAGCCGCGGGAACTGCTCCAACGGCAGGTCCGCGCGCTGCGCCAGCACGCTGTCGGCCCGGCGCCGACCGCCGCCGATCACCACAGGCAGACCCTTGAGCTGCGGGTAGCGCAGCAGCTCGACGGAGGCGTAGAACGCGTCCATGTCCAGGTGGGCGATGCGGCGGGGCTTGGGCGTGCTGGTCACCATTACAAGCATACGTGCTGCGATGGAGACAGCAGGCACGGGCGCCCGGTGGTATACAGCCCCCGCATCGGGACCGGATTGGCACAAGTGCCGTCGGCCCTGTCGCTATCATCGCCCCCGATCCACCCCCCTTGGAGCCCCATTCCATGACGTCCGAAACGGACCTTGTCGCTAACGCGCGCCGCCTGCTGGTCGGTCAGCAAGCCCTGTTCGATGCCGCCGTGCGCCTGGTGGCGCAGGGCTGCAGTGGCGCGGCCGGCCGTCTCGATGCAGCGGCGCTGGATGCGGCGCAGGGGGTGTCGTACGAACTGGCGTGGGCCAGCGCCGACCTGCTCGCCGCGCAGACCGTGCTGCAGGCGCCGGCTGCCGCCGGGCTGGACCGTGCCCTGGCATTGCTCTTCGCGACAGAGGCCATGCGCTCGGTGCAGGCGCGGCTGGAGTCCGTCGCCATCGACGCGGACCTGGACGGCGCGCCGCTGCGCGCCTGGTCGGTCGACCCGCAGTGGCCCGCGTTGCGGCGTGCCGCAGCGGGGCCTGCAGCACTGGCGGCGGCCACGCAGGCCTTGGCCGCGGCCGAGTCCGACATCGGCCCCGTGGCGGTCAGCGAGGAGGTGGCGATGGCGCGCGATGCGTTCCGCCGCTTCGGCGCCGACGTGGTCGCGCCCCTGGCCGCCGCGATCCATGCGCAGGACCTGACCATTCCCGAGTCCATCCTCGGCCCGCTGCGCGAGATGGGCGTGTTTGGCCTGTCGATCCCGCACGAGTACGGCGGCAGTGCCCCCGGCCAGCACGACGACACGGCCATGATGATCGCCGTGACCGAGGCCCTGTCCGAGGCCTCGCTGGGCGCGGCCGGCAGCCTGATCACACGGCCCGAGATCCTGTCGCGCGCTTTGCTCGCAGGCGGCACCGAAGCGCAGAAGCAGCACTTCCTGCCGAAGATCGCGGCCGGCGAGCCGCTGTGCGCCATCGCCATGACCGAGCCCGACCACGGTTCGGACGTGGCGAGCCTGGCGCTCAAGGCCACGCGCGTGGCCGGCGGCTGGCGCCTGGACGGTGCCAAGACCTGGTGCACCTTTGCCGGCAAGGCCGGCCTGCTGATGGTGGTGGCACGCACCGACCCGGACAAGGCGGCCGGCTACAAGGGCCTGTCCATCCTGCTGGTCGAGAAGCCCTCCACCGAGGACCATTCCTTCGACTTCCAGCCCGAGACGGGCGGCCGCCTGCGCGGCAAGGCCATCCCGACCATCGGCTACCGCGGCATGCATTCGTACGAGCTCGCGTTCGAGGACTTCTTCGTGCCCGACAGCCATGTGCTGGGCGGCGAGGCCGGCCTGGGCCGGGGCTTTTACTTCAACATGGCCGGCATGGTCGGCGGGCGCATGCAGACCTCGGCGCGCGCCACCGGCGTCATGCGTGCGGCGCTAAGCGAGGCACTGCGGTACACGCAGGACCGCAAGGTCTTCGGCAAGCCGCTGATCGATTTCCCGCTGACGCAGGCCCGGCTGGCCCAGATGGCCGCGCGGCTGGCGGCCTGCCGCCAGACGGCCTATGCGGTCGGCAACCGGCTCGAGGCCGCCGACGGCCGCATCGAGGCGGCGCAGATCAAGCTCCTGGCGTGCCGCTCGGCGGAGATGCTCACCCGCGACGCATTGCAGCTGCACGGCGGCATGGGCTACGCCGAGGAGACGCCCGTGAGCCGCTACTTCGTGGACGCGCGCGTGCTGTCCATCTTCGAGGGCGCCGAGGAAACCCTCGCGCTCAAGGTCATCGCCCGCGGCCTGTTCGAGAAGGCGCTGGCCTGATCCCTTCCTCTTTCTTCGTTTCACCACCGCCTAGGAATCCGTCATGGCAGAGACCAAACCCAAGATCATCTACACCCTTACCGACGAGGCGCCGCTGCTGGCGACGCATTCCTTCCTGCCCATCGTGCGTGCCTTCGCCGAGCCGGCCGGGATCACGGTGGAGACCAGCGACATCTCGGTCGCAGGCCGCATCCTGGGCCAGTTCCCCGAAGCGCTGACGCCGGAGCAGCGCGTGCCCGACAACCTGACCGAACTGGGCAAGCTCACGCTCAAGCCCTCGGCCAACATCATCAAACTGCCCAACATCAGCGCCTCGGTGGCCCAGCTCAAGGCCGCCATCAAGGAACTGCAGGACAAGGGCTACAAGATCCCGGACTACCCCGAGAACGCGAAGACCGACGAAGAGAAGGACATCCGTGCGCGCTACAACAAGTGCACGGGTTCGGCGGTCAACCCGGTGCTGCGTGAAGGCAACTCGGACCGCCGCGCGCCCAAGGCCGTCAAGGAATACGCGCGCAAGAACCCGCACAGCATGGCCGAATGGAGCCAGGCGTCGCGCTCGCACGTCTCGCACATGCACGGCGGCGACTTCTACCACGGCGAGAAGTCGATGACGCTGGACAAGGCGCGCGACGTGAAGATGGAGCTCATCACCAAGAGCGGCAAGGCCGTCGTGCTCAAGGCCAAGGTCTCGCTGCTGGACCGCGAGATCATCGACTCCATGTACATGAGCAAGAAGGCGCTCGTGGCGTTCTACGAGAAGGAGATCGAGGACGCCCACAAGACCGGCGTGATGTTCTCGTTGCACGTCAAGGCGACCATGATGAAGGTCTCGCACCCCATCGTGTTCGGCCACTGCGTGAAGATCTTCTACAAGGAGGCGTTCGAGAAGCACGCCAAGCTGTTCGAGGACCTCGGCGTCAACGTCAACAACGGCATGGTCGACCTGTACAACAAGATCGCCACGCTGCCGCAGAGCAAGCAGGACGAGATCAAGCGCGACCTGCACGCCTGCCATGAAGGCAGGCCCGAACTGGCCATGGTCGATTCGGCCAAGGGCATCACCAACTTCCATTCGCCCAACGACATCATCGTGGACGCATCGATGCCCGCGATGATCCGCAACGGCGGCAAGATGTGGGGCGCCGACGGCCGCCTGAAGGACGTCAAGGCCGTGATGCCCGAGTCCACCTTCGCCCGCATCTACCAGGAGATCATCAACTTCTGCAAGTGGCACGGCGCCTTCGATCCGAAGACCATGGGCACGGTGCCCAACGTCGGCCTGATGGCCCAGCAGGCCGAGGAATACGGCTCGCACGACAAGACCTTCGAAATCCCCGAGGACGGCGTGGCCAACATCACCGACCTCAACACGGGCGAGGTGTTGCTGAGCCAGGACGTGGAGCAGGGCGACATCTGGCGCATGTGCCAGACCAAGGACGCCGCCATCCGCGACTGGGTCAAGCTGGCTGTCACGCGCGCGCGCAACTCGGGCATGCCGGTGGTGTTCTGGCTCGACCAGTACCGTCCGCACGAGGCGCAGATGATCACCAAGGTCAAGATGTACCTGCACGAGCACAACACGGCCGGCCTGGACATCCAGATCATGAGCCAGGTGCGCGCGATGCGCTACACGCTGGAGCGCGTGATCCGCGGGCTGGACACCATCAGCGCCACCGGCAACATCCTGCGCGACTACCTGACCGACCTGTTTCCCATCATGGAGCTGGGCACCTCGGCCAAGATGCTGTCCATCGTGCCGTTGATGGCCGGTGGCGGCATGTACGAGACCGGTGCCGGCGGTTCGGCGCCCAAGCACGTGCAGCAGCTGGTGGAGGAAAACCACCTGCGCTGGGATTCGCTGGGCGAGTTCCTGGCCCTGGCGGTGAGCCTGGAGGAGCTGGGCATCAAGAACAACAATCCCAAGGCGAAGATCGTGGCCAAGGCGCTGGACGCGGCCACCGGCAAGCTGCTGGACAACAACAAGGGTCCGAGCCCCAAGACCGGTCAGATCGACAACCGTGGCAGCCACTTCTACATTGCGCTGTACTGGGCGCAGGAGCTGGCATCGCAGACCGAGGACGCCGAACTGGCGGCGAAGTTCGCGCCCCTGGCCAAGACGCTGACCGAGAAGGAGGCCGTCATCGCCAAGGAACTCGTGGACGTGCAGGGCAAGCCCGTGGACATCGGCGGCTACTACAAGCTCGACGATGCCAAGGCCGCGGCCGTCATGCGGCCGAGCAAGACGCTGAACGACGCGCTGGCGGCACTGACGGCCTGACCCGTCCGGGTTTCCGGCATGAAGGGCTGGGAGCGGATGCTCCCGGCCCTTTTTTCATCACGAGAACGACACGATGAACACTCCGACCACCATTGCCACGCACAACGGTTCCTTCCACGCGGACGACGTGTTCGGCGTGGCCGTGCTGCGGCTCCTGCATCCCGGCGCGCGACTGCTGCGCACGCGCGACCAGGCACTGATCGCGACCGCCGATTTCGCCGTCGACGTGGGTGGTGAATGGGACGCTGCGCGCGGCCGCTTCGACCACCACCAGCGCGGCTTCGCTGGCGCCCGTGCCAGTGGCCTCGTCCAGGCTGTCGGCGATCGCCTGGGCCAGGCCCGGCCCTGGTCGCGCAACAGTGCGGGGTGGACGATCCGGCCCTGGCCCAGGCGATCGCCGACAGCCTGGACGAGGCGCTGGTCCAGCACCTGGACCGCGCCGACACCGGTGCTGCCAATGCCGCGCCGGGCCTGTTCGGCCTGTCTGCGCTGTTGGCGCAGTTCAACCTGCCCTGGGACCGGCGCGGCAGTGCCTCCGATGACGATGCCGCCGCGCTGGCGCGCTTCGAGCAGGCGATGGCGCTGGTCACGCAACTGCTGCTGGCCGCGCTGGACCAGCAGCGGGCCCGCCACCAGGGCGCGCAGCAGGTGCGCGCGGCGCAGACCCTGTCAGACGGCCGCGTGCTGCTGCTGCCGCGCGGTGGCCTGCCATGGCGCGACGTGAGCGCCGAGATGCCGGACCTGTGGTTCGTGGTCTACCCGGATGGCAGCGACCAGCAGCACCAGGTGCATGTGGTGACGGTGGAGCCGCAGTCGTTCGCCGCGCGCAAGGACCTGCCGCGCGCCTGGGCGGGCCTGCGCGAGGCCGAACTCGCGGCCGCCAGCGGCGTGGCCGACGCGGTGTTCTGCCACAACGGCCGCTTCATCGCCGGTGCGCGCTCGCTGCAGGGTGCGCTGCGCCTGGCGGAACTGGCGGTGGCGGCACCCTTCGATCCGAAGTGAGGCCGCGCGGCGGCGGCATCAGCCGGCCGCGTTGATCTTGTCGACCACCTCGCGCAGCTTGGCGTCGGCCTGCGCGTTGTCGACCTGGCAGGTGCCCGCAGCCTGGTGGCCGCCGCCGCCGTACTGCAGCATCAGCTCGCCGATGTTGCACTGGCTGCTGCGGTCCAGGATGGACTTGCCCGTGGCCAGCACGGTGTTCTGCTTCTGCACGCCCCACATCACGTGGATCGACACCTTGGCCCGCGGGAACAGGGCGTAGACCATGAAGCGGTTGACGGCCCAGATGGTTTCCTCGTGGCGCAGGTCCAGCACCACCACATGGCCGTGCATCTTGCCGCAGCGCAGGATCTGCTCGCGCGCCTTGCCGGCATGCTCGTCGTACAGGTCCACCCGTTCCTTCACGTCCGGCAGCGCGAGGATCTGGTCGATGCTGTGGTCGCGGCAGTACTTGATGAGGTCCATCATCAGCGCGTAGTTGCTGATGCGGAACTCGCGGAAGCGGCCCAGGCCCGTGCGCGCGTCCATCAGGTAGTTCAGCAGCACCCAGCCGGTCGGTGCGAGGATCTCGTCGCGCTCGTACTGGGCCGAGTCGGCCTTGTCCACCGCGTCCATCATCTCGTCGGAGATCCTGGGGAAGCGCTCCTTGCCGCCGTAGTGGTCGTAGACCACCCGCGCGGCCGAGGGTGCCTTGGCGTCGATGATGTGGTTGCTGCCGGCGTCCTGGTTGCGGATGGTCTCCGACAGGTGGTGGTCGAAGGCCAGGTGCGCGCCGGCCACGTAGGGCAGGTTGGTGGTGATGTCGCGATCGGTGATGGCGATCTTGCCGTCCTGCATGTCCTTGGGGTGGACGAACAGGATGTCGTCGATCAGGTCCAGCTCGTTGAGCAGCACGGCGCAGACGAGCCCGTCGAAGTCGCTGCGGGTGACGAGGCGGTACTTGGGCGTGGGCATGCGCGTTCTCTTTCGGATGGGAAAACCCGCGATTGTGGTGGCGGGCACGGCGGCGATGCACGCATGCCGGCCATGCGCTGACGGAAGGCGCGGCGGTGCTGCCGAGCGGCGCAGGCGCGTGTCAGTCCTCGGATGCTGCGGTCGCCTCCATGCCGGCATGGTGGGCGATGACGCGCTGCACCATCTCCATGAAAAGCTGGCGCTCGGCGGCCGTCAACGGATCGAGCATGCGTTGCTGCGCCTGCAGCATGGTGGGCAGCAGCTCCCGGCGCAGTGCCTCGCCTGCGTCGGTCAGGTGCAGCAGGCGCACGCGCCGGTCCTGCGGCGACAGGCTGCGCACGAGCAGGGCGCGTGCCTCCAGCCGGTCGACGACGCCGCCGATGGTCGAAGTGTCCAGGCTCACGGCCCGCGCCAGGCTGCGCTGGTCGATGCCAGGTTGGTCGGACAGCGTCTGCAGCACCGCGTACTGCACCGGCGTGGTCCCGGCGCTGGCCGCCTCCTGCATGAACACCGCGAACGCGATCTGCTGCAGGCGCCGGATGCCGTGGCCGGGCTGCGCCCGCAGGGAGATGGGGGCCGACTGGCTGGCACGGGTCTTTGTCATGAGCACATTGTCCCATTGCACAAATAATATGTATGCTGATAATATTGATGCGTACTGAATGGGCAAGCCCAGGAGACTGACCATGCAATTTCATCGTGACGGTTTTCAGCCCGGCGACCCCCGTGTGCTACCGGCCACCGCAGCCATGCGGCAACCCGCCGACGCACCACCGGCCCAGGTCGACGTGCTGATCGTGGGCTGTGGCCCGGCCGGTCTCACGCTGGCGGCCCAGCTGGCGGCCTTCCCCGACATCCGCACCTGCATCGTCGAGGCGAAGGAAGGCCCGCTGCAGCTGGGCCAGGCCGACGGCATCGCCTGCCGCACGATGGAAATGTTCGAGGCCTTCGGCTTCAGCGAGCGCGTGTTGCAGGAGGCCTGCTGGATCAACGAGGTGACCTTCTGGAAGCCGGGCGCGGCGCAGGGCGGCGGCATCGTGCGCCATGGCCGCGTGCAGGACACGCCGGACGGGCTCTCCGAGTTCCCGCACGTGGTGCTGAACCAGGCCCGCGTGCACGATTTCTACCTGGAGAACATGCGGCGTGCACCCAGCCGCATGGAACCGTACTACGGCCGCAGCGTGTTGGATGTGGCGGTGGATGCCCAAGCCGCCGACCACCCCGTGACGGTGCGCCTGGCGCACGCCGGATCGGAGCGGACGGAAACCGTGCGCGCCCGCTACGTCGTCGGCTGCGACGGTGCGCGCAGCGCGGTGCGCAAGGCCATCGGGCGCCAGCTCGTGGGCGACTCGGCCAACCAGGCCTGGGGTGTGATGGACCTGCTCGCGGTGACCGATTTTCCCGACATCCGCAGCAAGTCGGCCGTCCAGTCCGAACATGGCAACCTGCTCGTGATCCCGCGCGAGGGGGGCTACCTCGTGCGCCTGTACGTGGAGATGGACAGGCTGGGCGAGGACGAGCGTGCTGCGCAGCGCGGCATCACGCTGGAGCAGCTGGTGGCCACGGCACAGCGCATCCTGCACCCTTACACCCTGGAGGTGAAGGAAGTGCCGTGGTGGTCGGTCTACGAGATCGGCCAGCGCATCTGCGACCGCTACGACGACGTGCCGGCCGAACGCGTCGCCTTGCAGCTGCCGCGCGTCTTCATCGCAGGCGACGCCTGCCACACGCACAGCCCCAAGGCCGGGCAGGGCATGAACGTCTCCATGCAGGACAGCTTCAACCTGGGCTGGAAGCTGGCCGCCGTGCTGCGCGGACAGTGTGCGCCGTCGCTGCTGCACAGCTATACCGACGAACGCCAGGCCGTGGCCCAGCAGCTCATCGACTTCGACCGCGCCTGGGCGCGCATGTTCAGCGACCGGCCGAGCGAGGGCGGTGCCGGCGGTGGCGTGGATCCCAAAGCCTTCCAGCGCTACTTCGAGCAGCATGGGCGCTTCACGGCCGGCCTGGGCACGCAGTACCGGCCTTCACTGGTCTGCGGCGAGGCCACGCACCAGGCGCTGGCCACCGGCTTCGTGGTCGGCGCGCGCTTCCACTCCGCACCGGTGGTGCGCGTGGCCGATGCCAGGCCGCTGCAGCTGGGCCATGTGGCGCGCGCCGACGGCCGCTGGCGGCTGTACGCGTTCGCTGGCGCGACCGACCACCGCGATGCGGCATCCGGCCTGCGTGCGCTGTGCCGTTTCCTCGCCGAAGCTCCGGACTCGCCGGTGCGCCGCTTCACTCCGGCCGGGCAGGACATCGACGCCGTGTTCGACCTGCGCGCCGTCTTCCCGCAGCCACACGACGGCCTGGCCATCGAGACCTTGCCTGCCCTGCTGCTGCCGCGCAAAGGCAGGCTCGGCCTCGTCGATTACGAGAAGGTGTTCGCGGTGGACGGCAGGCCGGGGCAGGACATCTACGCGCTGCGTGGCATCGACCGCCAACAGGGTGCGCTGGTGGTGGTGCGGCCCGACCAGTATGTGGCGCAGGTGCTGCCGCTCGGTGCACATGCGGCCCTGGCCGGCTTCTTCGCAGGGTTCATGCGCGCGGCCCAGGTCTGATGCCGCACACCCGGACATCGGCGCGAAGCCGGCGCAGGTGCGGCGCAAGCGCCTGCGTGCGTGGGGTCAGATCCGCGCCGGCAGCGTCTCGAGCAACTCGGCGGCACGGTCCAGGTCGAATTGGGCCAGCGCATGCTCCACCAGTGCCGCATGCTGCGCCAGGCCGTGGCCGCGCAGGCTTTGCAGCAGTGCCGGCAGCGCCGCATCGGCATGGTCTCCATTGCGCAGGGCCACCACCGTGGAGTGCAGGGAGTCGCGCCAGGGCTGCACGTCCGCCTTGCGGTCCTCGAACAGGGCCTGCAGCCCGGCCGGCAGGGCCGTCTCGTGGTGCAGCGTGCTGGCCGGCGTGCTGTCGTCGGCGGTCGTCGCAGGTGGCGGCGCCGCTTCGGCCAGGGGCAGCAACACGCGGAACACACTGCCCTGGCCGGGCGTGCTCTGCAGGCTCAGCGTGCCGCCCATGTGCTCGACCAGCTGGCGTGCCAGCGCAAGGCCCAGCCCGGTCCCGCCGAAGCGCCGGCTGGCCGATCCGTCGACCTGGGCAAAGGCATCGAAGATCCGCACCTGGTCCGGCGCCGCGATGCCGATGCCGGTGTCGTGCACGGCCAGCAGCACCTGGCCCTGCTGGCGGGCGAGCTGCAGGCGCACGCTGCCGCAGTCGGTGAACTTGACGGCGTTGTCCAGCAGCTTGTCCAGGACCTGGCGCAGGCGCGGACCGTCGCCCAGGAAAGCGTCGCCGAGGCCGGGCTCCGTGTCCAGCCGCAAGGCCAGGCCTTTGTGCTCGGCGCTGGCGCGGCGCTCCGCCAGCGCCTCCTGCGCCAGCCCGCGCAGCGAGAACTGGCAGGGTGCGTCCTCCAGCTGTCCGCGCTTGAGCCTGGCCATGTCCAGGATGTCGTTCATGAGCCGCAGCAGTGCGGTGGCCGCCTGGCGAACCTTGAACACGTACTGCCGCTGCAGCGTGTCGAGCTCGTTGCGCAGCACGATTTCCGAGAAGCCGATGATGGCGTTCAGCGGCGTGCGCACTTCGTGGCCCATGTTGGCCAGGAAGGCGGTCTTGGCCTGCACGGCCTGCTCGGCGCTCTGCTTGGCGTCGCGCAGCGCCTCCTCCATGGCCTTGCGTTCGCTGATGTCGACCACCACGCCGTCCAGCCAGAGCACGCTTCCGTCGGCACCGCGGTGGGCCTTGCCGCTCTCCCAGGCCCAGAAGCTGTGTCCGTCCCGGTGCACGGCGCGGTACTCGAGCGTGTAGCTGCGGTCCTCGTCGATCGCGGCCTGGACCTGCGCGGTCACGCGCGCGTGGTCGTCGGGGTGCACCAGTTCGCGCAGCAGCGCAGGCGAAGCCAGGTAGTCGGCCGGCGACCAACCGGACAGCTGCAGGACCGCGTCGCTGATGAAGAGGACGGTCCAGTTGTCATCTGCCGTGCAGCGGTAGGCGGCGCCGGGCATGCTGTTGATCAGCGATGCGTAAAGCGCCTCGCGTTCCTGGGCCTGCCGGACCGATGCCTGGCGACGTTCGGCCTCGACGGCGCCGAGGGCACCTGCGGCCTGCCGGCGGTGCGATGCAAGCATCTGCTCCCGCAGCGCGGCGGATTCGCTGCGGGCCGCGTGCAGCGCGCGCCGCTGGCGCCACCCGACGAACACGGCCACCGCCAGCGCCAGCGCGAGACCCAGGCAACACAACTCCAGCGCGGCCATGCCGATCGGTGGGCTGGGCGGCGGCGAGAGCGTTGAAGTCGGCATCCCCAAGGCCTGATTGATGAAGGGTCTGCAGGTGCGCAGCGGACGCGCAACTATAGGAAGTTCACCGTTCCTATTTCACACATATGCGGTTGGCAATCTGCGCGGAGTGATGACTTTCGCACATTCGTGTGGAATTTCTGGACTGCATACACACACACGTTTGGTGTGTCTGCACATGTGTGCATCGGGCCGAAGAGGCGCGCGAGCCTGCGGCCCAGATCGGAAGAGCGTCGTG
>CAJYRH010000179.1 GCA_913776795.1 uncultured Pseudorhodoferax sp.
CCTGGATCAACGAGACGGCCGCCGTCTGCCGCGCCAGCTGCACCTGCGCCAGCGTGCGCCGCGCGCTCAATGCCGAGGCCTGAGCGTTGACCACCTCGCTGTACCCCACCTGCCCTGCGCGGTAGCGGTTCAGCATCTGCTGCTCGGTGCGGTCGGCCGCCTGCGAGGCCGCGCGGCGCAGGCCCTCCTGTTCGGCCAGCGCCGCCGTGGCGCTGAGCTGGTCCTCCACGTCCTGGAAGGCCGACAGCACGGTCTGGCGGTAGGCCGCCACACTGGCCGCGTGGCCAGCGCGCGCCGCATCGGTGGCGGCGTCGCGCGCGCCGCCGTCGAACACGGTCTGCGCCACCGACACCCCCAGCGCCCACAGCAGGCTGGAGGCGCTGAACAGGTCCGCCACGCGGCTGGAACTGCCGCCCAGGCTGGCCGACAGCCCGATGCTGGGGTAGTAGGCCGTGCGCGCGATGCCGATCTGCGCGTTGGCGATCGCCACCGTGCGCTCGGCCGCTGCGATGTCGGGCCGGCGCTGCAGCAGCAGCGAGGGCACGCCCGTGGGCACGGCCGGCACCACCGGCCGCCAGGGCGCCGGGGCGATGGAGAACTCCGACGGCGCCACGCCCACCAGCACAGCCGCCGCATGCTCGTAGGCCGCACGCGAACGCCGCAGCGCGACGCGCTCGGCCTGCGCGCCGAGCAGCTGCGTCTGCGCCTGCAGCACATCGGTCTGCGCCGCGATGCCGGCGTCGTAGCGGTTGCGCGTGATCGCCAGCGCGCGCTCGTAGCCGGCGATCGTCTCGTCCAGCAGCACCGTTTCCGCATCGGCCTCGCGCAGCGCCAGGTAGTTGGCGGCCAGCGCACCGATGGCCGACAGCCGCGCCGATGCCAGGTCCGCCGCACTGGCCTGCGCGTTGGCCTGTGCGCTCTCCACGCTCTGGCGCAAACGGCCCCATAGGTCGGGCGCCCAGTCGGCCGCCACCGTGGCCCCGTAGGCGCGGCTGGACGCCCCGCCGCCGCGCACCGGGCCGCTGCGCCGTGCGCTGCCTTCCAGCGACACCGTGGGCGACAGACCGGCCTGCTGCTGGCGCACCAGCGCCTCGGCCTGGTCGTAGCGGGCCACGGCCAGCGCGATGTTCTGGTTGGACACCTGCACGCGCGCGGCCAGCGCGTCGAGCTTCGGATCGCGAAAGCGCGTCCACCAGTCGCCCCGGTCCAGCACATCGCCCGGCTGGGCCGGCACCCAGCCGTCGGCGGCCGGCGCCTCCTTGAAGGCAGTGACCGTGGGCATGCCAGGCCGTTCGTGGCGCGGGCCGACGGCGCAACCGGCCAGCACGGCAGGCAGTGCGAGCAGGACGAGGCGGCGCGGAATCAGGGTCTTCATGGGATTCGGGCGAGCAGACGGTCGTTGGCGGCCGGGCGGCGCAGCTTGTCCAGCAGCACGTAGACCACCGGCACGGTCAACAGGGTCAGCAGCTGGCTGGCGATCAGCCCGCCGACGATGGTCACGCCCAGGGGCTGGCGCAGCTCGGCGCCCTGGCCGAAGCCGATGGCCAGCGGCAGCGCGCCGAGCGCAGCGGCCAGCGTGGTCATGAGGATGGGACGAAAGCGCAGCAGGCAGGCCTCGCGCACGGCTTCGACGGCCGACAGGCCGCGCGCGCGCTGCGCTTCCAGCGCGAAGTCGATGATCATGATGGCGTTTTTCTTGACGATGCCGATCAGCAGGAACAGGCCGATCAGCGCGATGATGGTCATCTCCATGCGGAACAGCAGCAGGCCCAGCACGGCCCCCACGCCGGCCGATGGCAGCGTGCTGAGCACCGTGATCGGGTGGATCAGGCTTTCGTACAGCACACCCAGCACGATGTAGATGACCACGATGGCCGCGATGATCAGCAGGGTCTGCTGCCCGCCTGTGTCCTGCGCGGCGCGGGCCGTGCCGGCAAAGCTGCCGCGCACGTTGACCGGCATGGCGATGTCGTTCTCGGCCTGCTTGACGAGCTGCTGCGCCTCGGCCAGCGTCGTGCCGTCGGCCAGCGAGAACGAGATGGTGCTGGACAACTCCGTGTCGTCGTGGCTCACCGAACTGGGCACGGCCCGCTCGCCCACACGCACGAAGCTGGCGAGCGGCACCATGGTGGTGGTGCTGGTGGCCAGCGCCTGGCCGGCCGACGAGTTGCGCGACGCGGGGTTGGCCGAGGTCACGGTCGAGGTGCCGGTGCTCGCGTCGGCGTTGGTCTGCACCGTGCTGGTCACCGTGCGGCCGCTGCTGTCGGTGGTGGAGGAGACCGTGGACGGCACGTACAAGTCCTTGAGCACCAGCGGCGCCTGCTGAAACTGAGGCGCCCACTCCATGATCACCGAGTACTGGTTCAGGTCGTTGTAGATGGTGGCCACCGAGCGCTGGCCGAACGCGTTGTAAAGCGCCGCGTTCACGGCCGCAGTGCTCACGCCCAGGCGCGCCGCGGCGTCGCGGTCCACCGACACGAAGGTCTCCACCCCGTTGTCGGAGGATTCGCCGTCCACGTCCGTCAGCTGCTGCAGCTCGGCCATGCGGTCGGCCAGCCGTTTCGACCAGGTGCGCAGGTCGGCCAGCGAATCGCTCTTGAGCGTGTACTGGTAGGTCGAGTTGCTCTGCCGCCCGCCCATGCGCAGATCCTGCACGGGATAGAGGAACACGCGCATCCCGGTCAACTGGTTGAGCTGCGGGCGCAGCCGGTTGATCACGTCCTGCGTCTTCTCGGTGCGGCCCTGGCCCAGTGGCTTGAGGTTCACCGACATGAAGCCACCGCCCGCCCGGCCGCCGCCGCCGAAGGCCACCACCGTGTCCACGGCCGGATCGACACGGATGATGTCCACGGCCTGCTGCAGCTTCTCGCGCAGCGCGCCGGACGAGATGCTCTGGTCGGCCCGGATGCCGGCGTTGAGCTGCCCGTTGTCCTGCTGCGGATAAAAGCCCTTGGGCACCTGCATGAACAGCCACACGTTCAGGCCGACCACCACCGCCAGCGACAGCATGACCAGCGCCTTGCTGGCCAAGGCCCAGTCCAGGCTGTGGGCATAGACGCGCAGGCTCCAGGCCCACAGCCGCTCGGTGCCGCGCAGGAACGGCCCGCTGATGCGGCCGGGCGGCCGTCGCCGGTACCAGTCCTCGCTGCGCAGCAGAACGGCGCACAGCATCGGCGTGGTGGTCAGCGAGATCACCAGCGAGATCAGCACCGCGGCCGACAGCGTCACCGCGAACTCCTGGAACAGCCGGCCGACCTGCCCGCCCATGAACAGCAGCGGGATGAACACCG
>CAJYRH010000180.1 GCA_913776795.1 uncultured Pseudorhodoferax sp.
GTCGAGGACTGCGAGAAGGTCACGCGCCAGCTGCAGTTCGGCCTGGAGGTGGAGGGCGTCGAGTACCGCCGGCTCGAGGTGTCCTCGCCCGGCATCGACCGCCCTTTGCGCAACGAGGCCGACTTCGAGCGCTTCGCCGGCGAACTGGTGGACCTCACGCTCAAGTCGCCCCTGGGTGCTGCGGCCGAGGGCCAGGTGGCGGCCAACCGCAAGAAGTTTCGCGGCCGGCTCGAACGCTTGGCGGCCGCTGCCGAGGGAGCGCCCGGGCAGTGGCAATTGCTGTGGAGCGAAGAGCCGCCTGCACCCAAGCCGGGGCAAAAGCCCCCTCGCAAGGGCAGCAAGAAGGCCGAGATGCCCGTGCATGCGCTGGGCTTCACGCTGGACGAACTGCGCGACGCCCGCCTGGCGCCGGTGGTGAATTTCAAGGGCCGCGGCCACAGTGCGGCCGCCGAAGAATGATCGGGACGCCCCAGGATGTCCCCGCAACGAATGAAGACTGCAGGAGAAGCATGACATGAACCGCGAAATGCTGATGTTGGTCGACGCGATCTCGCGCGAGAAGAACGTGGAGCGCGATGTCGTGTTCGGCGCGGTCGAGGCCGCCCTGGCCCAGGCCACCAAGAAGTTGTACCAGGGCGAAGTGGACATCCGCGTGGCGGTGGACCGCGACAACGGTGTGTACGAGACCTTCCGCCGCTGGCTGGTCGTGCCCGATTCCGCCGGCCTGCAGAACCCCGAGGCGGAGGAGCTGTTCTCCGACGTCAAGGAAGACATCGCCGACATCGAGGAAGGCGACTACATCGAGAAGCCCGTGGAGTCGGTGCCGATCGGCCGCATCGGCGCGATGGCCGCCAAGCAGGTGATCCTGCAGAAGATCCGCGACGCCGAGCGCGAGATGCTGCTGAACGACTTCATGAGCCGCGGCGACAAGATTTTCGTCGGCACCGTCAAGCGCATGGACAAGGGCGACATCATCGTCGAGAGCGGACGCGTCGAAGGACGGCTGCGCCGCAGCGAGATGATCCCCAAGGAGAACCTGCGCACGGGCGACCGCGTGCGGGCCATGATCATGGAGGTCGACCTCACGCTGCGCGGCGCACCCATCATCCTGTCGCGCTCCTCGCCTGCCTACATGGTCGAGCTGTTCCGCCAGGAGGTGCCGGAGATCGAGCAGGGCCTGCTGGAGATCAAGTCCTGTGCCCGTGATCCGGGTTCGCGCGCCAAGATCGCCGTCATTTCGCACGACAAGCGCGTCGACCCGATCGGCACCTGTGTCGGCGTGCGCGGCACCCGCGTCAACGCGGTCACCAACGAGCTGGCCGGCGAGCGGGTGGACATCGTGCTGTGGAGCGAGGATCCGGCACAGTTCGTGATCGGCGCGCTGGCCCCGGCCAATGTGTCCTCCATCGTCGTCGACGAGGAGCGCCATGCCATGGACGTGGTGGTCGACGAGGAAAACCTCGCGATCGCGATCGGCCGTGGTGGGCAGAACGTCCGCCTGGCGGCTGAGTTGACCGGGTGGAAGATCAACATCATGGACGCTGCCGAATCGGCGCAGAAGCAGGCCGAGGAAACCGACTCGAGCCGCAAGCTGTTCATGGAAAAGCTCGATGTGGACGAAGAGATCGCCGACATCCTGATTTCCGAAGGCTTCACCAGTCTCGAGGAAGTGGCCTACGTGCCGTTGCAGGAAATGCTGGAGATCGAAAGCTTCGACGAAGAGACGGTCACAGAACTGCGGTCGCGGGCCAAGGATGCATTGCTGACCATGGAAATCGCCAAGGAAGAAGGGGCGGAAGGGGTGTCGCAGAACTTGCGCGACCTGGAAGGTCTGTCGGCGGAAATGATCGACAAACTCCAAGCGAACGGGGTGAACACCCGCGACGATCTGGCCGATCTGGCCGTCGACGAACTCACAGATATCACAGGGCAGTCCGCGGACGAAGCCACGGCCCTGATCATGAAAGCGCGCGAGCACTGGTTCTCCAGCGACGCCGCTTCGCATGAGTAATGGCTATGAAAGGTTGCGCAGTACATGTCCACCACCACCGTCACTGAATTCGCCACTGAGCTGAAGAAGCCCGCCGAAACCCTGCTTGAACAGCTCAAGGGTGCCGGCGTCGCCAAGTCATCGTCCGCCGATACGCTGTCCGAGACCGACAAGCAAAAGCTGCTGAGCTACCTGCAGGCCAGCCATGGCACGCAGAGCGCCGAGCGCAAGAAGATCGTGCTGGTCAAGAAGTCGACCACCGAGATCAAGCAGGCCGACGCGTCGGGCCGTGCCCGCACCATCCAGGTCGAGGTGCGCAAGAAGCGCACCTTCATCAAGCGCGACGACGCCGATGGCGACGTGCAGGCCGAAGGCAATGACGAGGCCGAGCGGGCCGCCGCCGAGCGCGAGGAGGCCGAGCTGGCCCGCCGCGAGGAAGAGGCGCGCCAGCAGGCTGAAGCGCTGCGCCGCCAGGAGGAAGAACTGGCCGAGCAGCGTCGCCAGCGCGAAGAGCAGGAACGTCGCGAGCGCGAAGCCACCGAGAAGGCCGAGCGCGAGGCCGCTGCCGCAGCGGCTGCGGCCGAAGCGGCGCGCAAGAGCGCACAGCAGGCGCAGGCCCAGGCTGACGCCGCCCGCGCAGCAGAGCCCAAGTCTGTTGCTGCACCTGCGCCCGCACCCGCTGCTGCCCCGGCACCCAGTGCCGCAGCCCAGGCTGACAAGGCCGCCGCCGCCGCTGCCGCCTCCAAGGCCCGCGCCGACGAGGAAGCAGCGCGCGCCAACGAGCTGGCCGAGCGCCGCCGCAAGGCCGAGGCCGAAGCTGCCGCGATCCGTTCCATGATGGCCGCGCCCAAGAAGGTGCTGGTCGCCAAGAAGGAGGAGCCCAAGCCTGTCGCCAAGCCGGCCGATGCCGCCAAACCGGGCGTCAAGGGCACGCTGCACAAGCCCGCAGCCACGCCGGGCGCGCGTCCCGCGGCCGGTGCGCCGGCCGGCGGCGGCAAGGTAGTGAAGTCCGCCAAGCTGTCTTCCAGCTGGGCGGGCGATCCTGCCAAGAAGAAGGACATCAAGACCC
>CAJYRH010000181.1 GCA_913776795.1 uncultured Pseudorhodoferax sp.
GTGGTGGGTGCGCCCGCCCGCGGCCGCCATTTCCATCTGACGATGGCGCTCGCGGTAACCGGCGCGCTGCCGTGCGTCGCGCAGCGCCGCGCAGTGCGCGCACTGCACACCGTCCTCGAACAGCGGCGAGGCCCGATCGGCGGGGGCCAGCGGCTGGCGGCAAGAGCGGCACAGGCTGTGCGAGCCAGCTGCAAGCCCGTGGCCCACGGCCACACGCTCATCGAACACGAAGCATTCGCCGCGCCACAGACTCTGCGCTGGGGCGATCTGCTCCAGGTAGTTCAGCACGCCGCCCTCGAGTTGGTAGACCTCGCCGAAGCCCTGGGCGCGCAGCAGGCTCGAAGCCTTCTCGCAACGGATGCCACCGGTGCAGAACATGGCGACGGGTGGCTTGCCCTGCAGCATGCCGCCAGGCTGCGATCGGGCCGCGATCCAGGCCGGCCAGTCGGTGAAGGCTGCGGTGCCTGGATCGACGGCGCCGGCAAAGCTCCCGATGGCAACCTCGTAGGCATTGCGCACGTCCAGCAGCACGAGGCCGGGGCGTTGCAGCAGCGCGTTCCAGCGCGCGGGCGGCACGTGCTCTCCGGTCAGGCCTGCCGGATCCAGGCCGGGCACACCCATGGTCACGATCTCACGCTTGCAGCGCACCTTGAGCCGGTGCAGCGCAAGGCTGTCGCAGTCGGCGCTGCGCACGGCCAGCCTGGAGAGCCGGAGATCGGCGCGCAGGTGGTCCAGCACCGCCTGCACGCCGCCGGCCCGGCCGGCGATGCTGCCGTTGATGCCCTCGGGTGCCAGCAGGATGTTGCCACGCACGTCCTGCCTCGCGCACTGAGCGCGCAGCGGCTCCACCAGCGCCGTGCAGTCTGGCAGCGCAGCAAAGCAGTAGAACGAGGCGGTGCGCAGCATGCGGCCTGTCAGTCGCCCTGGTCGCGGGCCAGCGGCCGCGACTGGCCCGCATGCGGCAGCTCCACTCCTTTCTGGCGGTCGCGGAACAGCGCGGCGCGCATCAGGAAGATGGTGGTGACGGGCGCCGTCAGCGCAACGAACAGCGCGATCAGCACCGCATGCAGGAACAGGTTGGTGCCCTGCACCGAGAAGTAAACGACGGTGGCCAGCATCACGCACCAGGCCCCTGCCGTGGCGCCCAGCGTCGGCGCGTGGATGCGGTAGTAGAAACCGGGCAGGCGCACCAGGCCGAACGAGCCGATGGCGGCGAAGGCCGCACCCGCCACGGCGAACAGCGCAGTCAGGATCTCGGCCCAGATCGGCAGCGGGGTCATGGCAGGCACCTCATTCGATCACTTCGCCGCGCAGCAGGAACTTGGCCAATACCGTGGAGCCGACGAAGCCGAACAGGGCGATCAGCATCGCTGCTTCGAAGTAGACGTTGCTGGTGTAGGTGATGCCCAGGACCAGCATGGTCAGCATGCCGTTGATGTACAGGCAGTCCAGCGCCATCACGCGGTCCTGCGCGGACGGCCCGACCAGCAGCCGGAACAGCGCACAGAGCATGGCAAGGGCCAGCAGGAACAGGGCGAGCTTCAGGCCCCAGAACAGGATGGGTGTCATGGCGTGCTTCCCTCCGATTGGAAGATTTCGAGCAACGGCCGCTCGTAGCGCAGCTTCAGCCGGGCGATGAATTCGGCCTCGTCGACGAGGTCGAACACATGGATCAGCAGCTTGGTGCGGTCCAGCGACAGCTCGCCCCAGGCCGTTCCCGGCGTCAGGCACATGATCATGGCGAGCACGGCCAGGCCGTTGGGGTCGCGCAGCTCCAGCGGGATGACGATGAAGTAGCTGTTCAGGCGCACATTGCGCCGGAACAGGACGAGCCTGGCCACGTTCATCGCTGACACCAGCATGTCGGCCACCGCCATCCCCGCCAGATGCAGCGCCACACGGGGCTTGCGCATGCGCACCGTGGCCGGCCGAAGACCCTGGGTGATCAGCGGCACCACGAGGGCCAGGACTGCGGCCGACAGCAGCGTGCTGGGGTCCACCGACTGGTGCAGCAGCAGCCAGACCACGAACAGCGTGGCCGACAGCGGCGGCGAGGGCACCAGGCGCTTCATGGCGTCTTCTCCTTGAACGGCGGGGCAGGCACCGGGGCCGTGGCCATCACGGCCTGACGGTAGTGCTGGCCGGCGTGCAGGACCTGCGCAGTGGACTGGGCATGCTGCATGACCGGCCCCGCGCCGATGGTCAGGCCGATGGCAGCCAGCAGCAGTCCGGCCACCGGCAGTACCTCCAGCGCCGGCAGCGCCGGCATGTTGGCGTGCGGACGGGTCCAGAAGCAGCGGATCCCGGCGCGGCACAGCGCCACCAGGGTCAGGAACCCGCCGCCGATCAGCAGCACCATGACCGCGATCCCGCCATTGTCGAGCTGGGGCGCCTGAAGGAGGCCCGACAGCATGGCGAACTTGCCGACGAAGCCAGCCAGAGGTGGCAGGCCCGCCAGCAGCAAAGTGCACAGGATGAAGGCCAGGCCCAGGAAGGCCACGCCGGCCGGAATGGCACGGCCGTAGAGGGCCTGGGCGTCGTCGTCCAGGTTCACATCGGACAGCATGCGCAGGTCTTCGCCCAGAAACGGCGCGTCGTCGCCGGCTGCGTGCGGCGCAGTGCTGGAGCCGTTGCGCCAGCGCTCGACGATGTCCACGAGCAGGAACAGCGCGCTGACGGCCAGCGTGGACCTCATGAGGTAGTAGAGCGCGCCGGCCCAGACGGCGGCCTGGCCGAGGCCCACGGCGGCCAGCAAAGTGCCCGCCGAGACCAGCACGCTGTAGCTCGCCAGCAGCGCCAGCCGCTGCGTGCCCAGCACGCCAAGCGCACCGGCGAACAGCGTGACCAGGCCCAGGCCCAGGATCGCGGTCTGCCCGAACTGGGCCGAGGCGCCCGCATCGGGCCCGAACAGCACGCTCCACAACCGCAGCACGGTGTAGACGCCAAGCTTGGTCAGCAGTGCGAACACCGCCCCGACCGGCGCCACGACGCTGCCGTAGGCCGGCACGAGCCAGAAGTTCAGCGGCCAGGCACCGGCCTTGGCGAAGAAGGCGGTGGCCAGGATGGCGGCGGCGGCGTGGACCAGGCCCCGGTCCGCCGGATCGAGTGCTGCGATGCGCATGCCCAGGTCGGCCAAATTGAGCGTGCCGGTCAGGCCGTACAGCATCGCCGCACCGATGAGGAACAGGGACGAGGCGGCCAGGTTGATCGCGATGTAGTGCAGCCCGGCCTGCACGCGCTGGCGGCCCGAGCCGTGCAGCAGCAGGCCGTAGGAGGCGGCCAGCATGACCTCGAAGAACACGAACAGGTTGAACAGGTCGCCTGTCAGGAAGGCGCCGTTCAGGCCCATCAGCTGCAGCTGCAGCATGGGGTGGAAGTGGACGCCGGCGCGGTCCCAGCGCGAGGTGGAGTAGATGGAGGCCGCGAATGCGATCACACCCGTCAGCGCGACCATCATGGTCGACAGTCGGTCTGCCACCAGCACGATGCCGAACGGCGCCATCCAGTTGCCGGCCAGGTAGACGCCGATGGATCCGGGGCCGTCGCCCGTTGCTGCCGCATTGACCCAGCGCAGCAGCGCCAGCGACACCAGCATGCCCAGCAGCCCCGAGACCACCGTCAGCGTGGCCTTCGTGCGCCGGTGCCGCTCGTCCAGCAGCAGCATCAGCGCGGCCGTCAGCATGGGCAGCAGGATGGGCGCCGCGATCAGATGCGGCATGCTGAATTCCAGCAGCCGGTCGAGCAGGTGCATGGCGTCGTCGAACAGGTGGTGCAGGCCGTTCATTCCTGCCCCCCTTCGCTCTTCTCGGTGCCGTCCACATGGTCGGTGCCCGTGAGGCCGCGCGAGGCCAGCATCACGACCAGGAACAGCGCCGTCATGGCAAAACCGATCACGATGGCCGTCAGCACCAGGGCTTGGGGCATGGGGTCGGCTGTATTGGCCAGCGTGGCGATCGTGCCCGGCACGAGAACGGGCTCGCTGTCGACCTTGAGCCGGCCCATGCTGAAGATGAACATGTTGACGGCGTAGGCGATCAGCGTCAGGCCCATGATGACCTGGAAAGTGCGTGGACGCAGCAGCAGGTACACCCCCGAGCTGGTCAGCACGCCGATGGCGATGGCGAGAACGGCTTCCATCTCAACGCTCCCCGTTGTGGCGGGCGAGGGTGGCGCGCGCCTCGGCCAATCGCTGGTCCTGCTCCTCGGACCAGCGGTGGCTGCGCACGCTCTGGTGCGCCAGGCTCGTGAGGATGAGCATGGTGGAGCCCAGCACGAGCGCAAACACGCCGATGTCGAAGAACAACGCGCTGGGAACGTGCAGTTCCCCCAGCACCGGCAGCGCGACGTGGGCCGTGTGCGTGGTCATGAAAGGGTAGTGCAGCGCGATGGAGCCGGCGCCTGTGGCCAGTGCCAGCAGCAAGCCCACGGCGATCCATCGACGCGGGTAGATGCGCAGATGTTCCTCCACCCACTCCGTGCCCGAGACGATGTACTGCAGCAGCAGCGCCACCGACATGACCAGGCCGGCGACGAAGCCGCCGCCCGGCGCGTTGTGGCCACGCAGGAAGAAGTAGACCGAAACCAGTACTGCCAGCGGCAGCAGAAGGCGCACCAGCACGGCCGGCACCATGAGGTAGCCCACGGCCGTGTCCTTCGCCAGGCGGGGGTTGAACACGTCGCTGCTGCCGTCGTCCGACTGGGCCAGCTGCTGCGGCGGCAGCGCCATCGATTCGGGCGCGGGACGGAAGCGGCGCAGCAGCGCATAGACCGTCAGCGCGACGATGCCCAGCACGGTGATCTCGCCGAAGGTGTCGAAGCCGCGGAAGTCCACCAGCATCACGTTGACCACGTTGGTGCCGCCGCCCTCGGTCAGCGCGCGGTCGAGGAAGAAGGGCGAGATGCTGCCCAATGCATCGCGCGTCATGACCAGCCAGGCCAGCGCCGCCATGCCGCAGCCGCAGGCGATGGCAATCGCCAGATCGCGGCCT
>CAJYRH010000182.1 GCA_913776795.1 uncultured Pseudorhodoferax sp.
CATGTATTCCTTGTCGTAGCTATAGCGGTCCTGCGAGGGCAGGCTCATGGTCACGCCCAGGGCGCGGCCACGCGGGATCACGGTGACCTTGTGCACCGGGTCGCACTTGGGCAGCAACTTGCCGATCAGCGCGTGGCCGGCCTCGTGGTAGGCGGTGTTGCGCCGCTCTTCCTCGGGCATGACCATGCTCTTGCGCTCGGGGCCCATGATGATCTTGTCCTTGGCCTTCTCGAAGTCCTGCATCTCGACCACGCGCGCGTTGCGGCGTGCGGCCATCAGCGCGGCCTCGTTGCACAGGTTGGCCAGGTCGGCACCGGACATGCCCGGCGTGCCGCGCGCGATGATGCTGGGGCTCACGTCCTGCCCGATCGGCACCTTGCGCATGTGCACGTTGAGGATCTGCTCGCGGCCGCGGATGTCCGGCAGCGTGACGTAGACCTGGCGGTCGAAACGGCCCGGGCGCAGCAGTGCGGCGTCCAGGATGTCCGGGCGGTTGGTCGCGGCGACCACGATCACGCCCAGGTTGGTTTCGAAGCCGTCCATCTCCACGAGCATCTGGTTCAGCGTCTGCTCGCGCTCGTCGTTTCCGCCGCCCAGGCCGGCGCCACGCTGGCGGCCGACGGCGTCGATTTCGTCGATGAAGATGATGCAGGGGGCGTTCTTCTTGGCGTTCTCGAACATGTCGCGCACGCGGGCCGCACCGACGCCGACGAACATCTCCACGAAATCAGAACCCGAGATGCTGAAGAACGGCACCTTGGCCTCGCCGGCGATGGACTTGGCCAGCAGCGTCTTGCCGGTGCCCGGGGGCCCGACCAGCAGCAGGCCGCGCGGAATGCGACCGCCCAGCTTCTGAAATTTCTGCGGATCCTTCAGGAAGTCGACGACTTCCTTGACCTCTTCCTTCGCCTCGTCGCAACCGGCGACGTCGGCAAAGGTGACGGTGTTGTTGTTCTCGTCCAGCATGCGCGCCTTGCTCTTGCCGAAGCTGAAGGCACCGCCCTTGCCGCCGCCCTGCATCTGGCGCATGAAGTACACCCATACGCCGATCAGCAGGAGCATCGGGCCCCAGCTGACCAGCAGGGTCATGAGGAGCGAGCCCTCTTCACGCGGCTTGACGTCGAACTTGACGTTGTTGGCGATCAGATCACCGACCAAGCCACGGTCCAGGTAGGTGGCAGTGGTGCGCACGCGGCGGTCGTCGGTGGTGATGGCGACGATCTCCGTGCCGCCCTGCCCTTCCTGGATGGTGGCAGTCTTGATGCGCTTGTTGCGAACCTCTTCGAGAAAATCCGAATAGCCCACGAAGCCTGCGCCTGCCGTGGCACGGGTGTCGAACTGCTTGAACACCGTGAACAGCACCATGGCAATCACGAGCCAGACAGCAACTTTGGAAAACCAGGGATTCTTCAAGCGGGGACTCCGGTAAGCCGTACGACATGCAACGGCGTTGGGGCGTACGTGCGAGCCATTTTAGGCGTTTCAAGTTCTTGACACGGATGGTTAACCCGTGTCAGCCATGGCTATCGCAAGGATTTAGGCTGCCTATTGAAAGGCAGGTGAAGCCTTCAGCCCGATGCCGACGAGAAAGGTCTCGGACGACTTGTCGCGCGAGGCCTTTGGCTTGAGCGCCTTGACAACGCGGAACTCGCTCTTGAACAGCTGCACGAGCTGGTCGTAGCCGCTGCCATGGAACACTTTGGTCACCAATGCACCCTCAGGCTTCAGTTGGCTCTTGGCGAAGTCCACTGCCAATTCGACCAGGTGGGCGATGCGGGCAGCATCGGCCGACTCAATGCCTGACAGGTTGGGCGCCATGTCGGAGACCACGGCATCCGCCTTGCGCCCCTGCATGGCCACCTGCAACTGATCGAGCACCTCTGCTTCGCGAAAGTCGCCCTGCAGGAACTGTACGCCCTCGATCGGTTCCATGGGCAGGAGGTCCAGCGCGATGATGGCACCGTTGAGCTCGCCCACGGCCGCGCCATGCGGCGACAGGCGCCGCCGCACATACTGGCTCCACGCACCGGGCGTGGAGCCGAGGTCGACCACCAGATGGCCGGGCTGCAGCAGGTGGAGGCTCTCGTCGATCTCCTTGAGCTTGTAGGCCGCACGCGCGCGGTAACCCTCCTTGCCGGCGAGCTTGACGTAAGGATCGTTGACATGGTCGTTCAACCACGCCTTGTTGACCTTTTTCGACTTGGTCTTGACTTTCATGCAACCGGGATAATACGGGGATGCCCCAAATCCAACTTACCCCCGCGCAACGCAAGGTCCACCGCGCCGAGGCCCACCATCTGGACCCCGTGGTCATGGTCGGCGGCGACGGCCTCACGCCTGCGGTGGTGCGCGAGACCGACCTCGCGCTCAACGCGCACGGCCTGATCAAGGTGCGCGTGTTCTCCGACGACCGCGCCGCACGCGAAGGCATGTACCAGCAACTGGCCGACGAGCTCAGCGCCGCACCGATCCAGCACATCGGCAAGCTGCTGGTGCTCTGGCGGCCCAAGCCTGAAGTCGAGCGCGAGCGCGCCGAGGACGAAGACCGGATGCCCGGCCCGCGTGACGTGAAGGTGCTCAAGTTCAGCAAGCGCGGCGGCCAGCGGCCCGAGGTCAAGACCCTGCGCGTGCTGGGCAACCAGCGCCTGACCGCCGGCGGCAAGGTCAAGCGCGCCAAGCCCAAGCCACCGACCAGCGTCAAAAAGCGCAGCCAGACCTGAGCCTGGCCGTGCCGCTCAAACCACCCGGTCCAGGGCCTCGGACAGGTGGCCGACGGTACGCTCCACGTTCTGCCATTTCTCCAGCCCGAACAGGCCGATGCGGAAGGTGCGGAAATCCGGACCTTCGTCGCATTGCAGCGGCACACCCGAGGCGGTCTGCAGGCCGACGGCCAGGAATTTCTTGCCGCTCTGGATCTCCGGGTCCGTCGTATAGCTCACGACCACGCCCGGCGCCTTGAAACCCTCGGCCGCCACGCTGGGCAGGCCGCGCGACTCCAGCAGCGCGCGAACTTTGGCGCCCAGGTCGATCTGGGCGGTGCGCACCGCATCGAAGCCGATCGCACGCGTTTCCAGCATCACGTCGCGCAGGCGCACCAGCGCGTCGGTCGGCATGGTCGTGTGGTAGGCGTGCTGGCCCTTCTCGTAGCCCTCGGCGATCTGCATCCACTTCTTGAGGTCGCAGGAGAAGCTGCTGCTGGTCGTGCCTTCGATGGCCTCGCGCGCCCGCGCGCTCAACATCACCATGGCGCAGCAGGGCGAACTGCTCCAGCCTTTTTGCGGTGCGGAGATCAACACGTCGACGCCGGTGGCCTGCATGTCCACCCACATGGCACCGGAGGCGACGCAGTCCAATACGAACAGTGCGCCGACCTCGTGCGCGGCGGCGCTGATGGCACGCAGGTAGTCGTCCGGCAGCAGGATGCCGCTGGCCGTTTCCACGTGGGGCGCGAACACCACCTTGGGCTTCTCGGCGCGGATCGCGGCCACCACTTCCTCGGCCGGCGCCGGCTGCCAGGGCGCCTGCGCGCCCTCCCCCACGCGGCGCGCCTTGCAGACCACGGCGCCGCCGCCCAGGCCGCCCGCGTCGAAGATCTGGCTCCAGCGGTAGCTGAACCAGCCGTTGCGCACGATCAGCACCTTCTCGCGGTTGGCGAACTGGCGCGCCACGGCCTCCATGCCAAAGGTGCCGCTGCCGGGCACCAGGACGGCGGTGTGGGCGTTGTAGACCTGCTTGAGCGTGGACAGGATGTCCTGCACCACGCCCGTGAAGCGCCTGGACATGTGGTTCAGCGCGCGGTCGGTGTAGACCACCGAGAATTCCAGCAGGCCGTCCGGGTCGACATCGGGCAAGAGTCCGGGCATGGTCAGTCTCCTTAATGGGATGGGGGCGCGGGGCGCGCCAGTTGCCATAGCGTGATGCTGGCACACAGCCATTGCAGCAGCAGCATTCCACTGCCCAGGTTGTGCCAGAGCTTGAGATTCTCCCGCGCCACGATGCGCGGGGCGACCGCGAACTGCACCAGCAGCGCGAGCAGCAGCCCGCCCAGCACCCAGGGCAGCACCGGCCGGGCCCAGTCGGCCATGCGGTCGGCATCGCGCGGGCGAGAGGCCACCAGGAGCAGAAGGCAGCAGGCCAGCGTGGCCCAGGTCTGGGCGCTGAACAGCCGGGCCGCGGCGCCACCGGCCAGGGCCGGGCTGGGCAGCTGCATGAACAGCAGCGGCACGATCCAGAACAGCGCCGTGAGGCTGCCCCACCACAGAGCGGCAGCCAGAAGCGGCACGCGTTCGCGCATCGGCGGCGATCTCAGATGTAACGAACGGTGACGACCTCGTAGTGCTTGAGGCCGCCGGGCGTCTGCACCTCGGCGCTGTCGCCTTCGCTTTTGCCGATCAGGGCGCGCGCGATCGGGCTGGAGATGTTGATGCGGCCCAGCTTGAGATCGGCCTCGTCCTCGCCCACGATCTGGTAGGTCACGGCCTGGCCGCTGTCCTCGTCCTCGAGATCCACGGTGGCACCGAAAACCACCTTGCCGTCCGCATTGAGTTCGGCCGGATCGATGACCTGGGCCACCGACAGCTTCCCTTCGATCTCCTGAATGCGGCCTTCGATGAAGCCCTGGCGGTCCTTGGCGGCGTCATAGTCAGCGTTCTCGGACAGGTCGCCCTGCGCCCGCGCCTCGGCGATCGCGTTGATGATGAAAGGACGGTCCACGGTCTTCAGGCGGTGCAGCTCGTTCTTGAGCGCTTCGGCACCACGTTTGGTCACGGGAAAGGTCGAGGACATTGTTCAGGTCTCCAAAAA
>CAJYRH010000183.1 GCA_913776795.1 uncultured Pseudorhodoferax sp.
CATGACGAATGCTCCCCACCTGCTCCTGAAGGGCCGCAGCGGCATCCGCATCGGCCATGACCGCGTGCTGGACCACATGATGCTGGACGGCCTGGAGGACGCCTACGAGGCCGGCCGCTCCATGGGCACCTTCGGGGAGGACTGCGCTGCCAAGTACGGCTTCACGCGCGAGGAGCAGGACAGGTTCGCCGTCGCCAGCGTCTCCCGCGCCCAGGCCGCCACCGAGTCCGGCGCCTTCAAGGCCGAGATCGCGCCCGTCACGGTCAAGACCCGCGCCGGCGAGCAGCTCATCGTCGTGGACGAAGGCCCGGGCAAGATCAAGCTCGACAAGATTCCCACGCTCAAGCCCGCGTTCAAGAAGGACGGCACCATCACGGCCGCCTCCAGCTCCTCGATCAACGACGGTGCCGCCGCCCTGGTGCTGGCGCGCGCCTCCACGGCGCAGCGCCTGGGCGCCAGGCCCATCGCGCGCATCGTGGCCCACACCACCCACGCGCAGGAGCCCAACTGGTTCGCCACTGCGCCCGTGGGCGCCACGCAGAAGCTGCTGGCCAAGACCGGCTGGAGCGTGGGCGATGTCGACCTGTGGGAGATCAACGAGGCCTTCGCCGTCGTGCCCATGGCGCTCATGACCGAACTGGGCCTGTCGCACGACATCGTCAACGTCAATGGCGGTGCCTGCGCGCTGGGCCACCCGATCGGCGCCAGCGGCGCACGCATCATGGTCACGCTGATCCACGCGCTGCAGGCCCGCGGCAAGAAGCGCGGCGTGGCCACGCTGTGCATCGGCGGCGGCGAGGCCACGGCCCTGGCACTCGAACTGCTCTGATGGCCACGGTCCTCGTCATCGGTGCCTCGCGTGGCATCGGCCTGGAGTTCGTGCGCCAGTACCGCGAGGCCGGCGAGCGCGTGATCGCCACGGCGCGTGACGACGAGGGCCTGGCGCGACTCGAGGCACTCGGTGCGACGCCCTTGCGCGTGGACGTGGCCAAGCCGGCCAGCGTGAGCGGCTTGGCCTGGCAGCTGGACGGCGAGAAGATCGACGTCGCGCTCTACGTGGCCGGCGCCTGGGCCACGGCCGATGCGCGCACGCCCCCCACGCGCGAGGACTTTGACCGGCTCATGCACACCAATGTACTGGGCGCCATGCAGGCCATCCCGCAGGTGGCGCCGCTGGTCGAGGCTGCACCGCGTGGCCGTTTCGCCTGCATCACGAGCGCGATGGGCCGCATCCAAGGCGTGGACGACAGCACGGCCTGGGTCTACCGCGCGAGCAAGGCTGCCTTGAACATGGCGGTGGCCTCGGCCCAGCACGACTATCCGAAGGCCATCCTGGTCGCGCTGTCGCCCGGGTGGGTACAGACCGACATGGGTGGCACGGCCGCACCGTTGACGGTTGAACGGAGCGTCGCCGGCATGCGTGCCGCGCTCGACCGTCTCGGGCCGCAGCACAGGGGCGCATTCCTCGACCACGACGGCAGGCCTTTCGAGGGGTGGTGATGATTCAGACCTTGGAACAACTGCGCGGCTTGTACGCCGCGCCCGGCGACCGCGCACTGCGCAAGCAGCTGGACCATGTCGATGCGCACGCGGCGCGCTTCATCGCGCTGTCGCCGTTCTGCGTGGTCGCCACGGGCGGCGTCCACGGCGCCCTGCTGGACGCCTCGCCACGCGGCGGCGTGCCTGGCTTCGTCCAGCAGGCCGGTATGCGGACCTTGCTGCTGCCCGACGATGGCGGCAACAACCGGCTCGACACACTGGAGAACCTGCTCGTAGACCCGCGCCTGGCGCTCATCTTCCTGGTTCCCAACGTGCAAGAGACGCTGCGCGTGAACGGCCGCGCACGGCTGCGCGACGAGGCTCAATACACCGACCGCTTCGCCGGGGAGCGCCAGCGCCCCAGGCTCGTGGTCGAGGTGCAGGTCGAAGAGGTCTACCTGCACTGCGCCAAGGCCTTCATGCGCTCGCAACTCTGGAAGCCCGAGACCTGGCCCCAGCGCTCGGCGTTGCCCAGCATGAATCAGATGATCCACGACCAGATGGGCGCCGGCGCGCCGACCGAGACGCAGGAGCAGATGCTGGCGCGCTACCGCGACCAGCTCGCCCAGGAAACCCAACCCTCCGCCTGAGACACGGAACCGACCATGCTGCTGACCCCCGACCAGGAAGCCATCCGCGACGCCGTGCGCGATTTCGCCCAGGCGGAACTGTGGCCCCACGCCGCCCGCTGGGACCGCGAACACCATTTTCCGAGGGACGTCCATCAGGGCCTGGCCGCGCTCGGCGCCTACGGCATCTGCGTGCCCGAGGAGCATGGCGGCGCCGGCCTGGATTACCTCACCTTGGCCCTGGTGCTCGAAGAGGTCGCTGCCGGCGACGGCGGCACCAGCACCGCCATCAGCGTGACCAACTGCCCCGTCAACGCCATCCTGATGCGCTACGGCAATGCCGCGCAGAAGAAGCGCTGGCTCGAACCTCTCGCCCAAGGGCAGATGCTGGGCGCCTTCTGCCTGACCGAGCCGCATGTGGGCAGCGATGCCTCGGCCCTGCGCACCACGGCGCGGCGCGACGGCGACGGCTACGTGATCGACGGCGTCAAGCAGTTCATCACCAGCGGCAAGAACGGCCAGGTGGCCATCGTCATCGCCGTGACCGACAAGGGCGCCGGCAAGAAGGGCATGAGCGCTTTTCTCGTGCCCACCGACACGCCGGGCTACCAGGTCGCACGCCTGGAGGACAAGCTGGGTCAGCACAGCAGCGACACGGCGCAGATCAACTTCGAGGGCTGCCGCATCCCGGCCGACCACCTGATCGGCGCCGAGGGCGAGGGCTACAAGATCGCGCTCGGCGCGCTCGAAGGCGGGCGCATCGGCATCGCCGCGCAGAGCGTGGGCATGGCGCGCAGCGCCTTCGAGGCCGCACTGGCGTATGCGAAGCAACGCGAGAGCTTCGGCCAGCCCATCTTCCAACACCAGGCCGTGGGCTTCCGGTTGGCCGACTGCGCGACCCAGATCGAGGCCGCGCGCCAGCTGATATGGCATGCCGCGAGCCTGCGCGATGCCGGCCTGCCCTGCCTGAAGGAAGCCGCCATGGCCAAGCTGTTCGCCAGCGAGATGGCCGAGCGTGTCTGCAGTGCCGCCATCCAGACGCTGGGCGGCTATGGCGTGGTCAACGACTTCCCGGTGGAGCGCATCTACCGCGATGTGCGCGTGTGCCAGATCTACGAAGGCACGAGCGACGTGCAGAAGATTCTGATCACACGCGCGCTGGCGTGACGCAGGGCTGCCCTTGCGGGCGGCTCGGTGCGCGCCAGCGCGCGCTGGAGTTCGCCGACTGCTGCGGCCGCTACCTCGACGGCTTTGCACAGACGCCCGCGCCGGATGCCGAGTCGCTCATGCGCTCGCGCTACACGGCCTTCGTGTATAGGCGCGCGGACTACCTGCTGGCGACCTGGCATCCCAGCCATCGGCCCGCGCAGCTGGACTTCGACCCGGGCACGCGCTGGCTCGGCCTTGAGGTCAAGGTGCATCTGCCGGTCGATGCCGACCATGCCGAGGTCGAGTTCGTGGCCCGCCAACGCGACGCTGCGGGCCGCGCCCACCGGCTGCACGAACGCAGCCGCTTCGTGCGCGAGGACGGCCGCTGGTATTACCTGGACGGCACGCTGCGCTGAATCGCCAAGCGCGCATGGTCCAATGGCGGCCATGCGATTCGAAGCCATCCTTTTCGACTGCGACGGCGTGCTCGTCGATTCCGAACCCATCACCCACCGCGTGCTGGTCCAGGTTCTGGGCGAGCGCGGCTGGCAGATCACCCAGGAAGAATGCATGCGCATCTTCATCGGCAAGGCCGTCAAGGACGAGGCCGCGCTGATCGAGCAGCATACCGGCCAGCCCGTCACCGCCGAATGGCTGCAGGCCTTCTGGGCCCGGCGCAACGCTGCGCTCGAGCGCGACCTGCAGCCCATTGTCGGCGCGCTCCAGGCAGTGCCCGCGCTGCACGAAGCCACGGGCGGCCGCATCGCCTGCGCCTCGGGCGCCGACCGCGGGAAGGTCGAGATGCAGTTGCGCAAGGTGGGCCTGTACCCCCTGTTTGACGGTCGCATCTTCAGCGGCCATGAGATGCCGCGCTCCAAGCCTTTTCCGGACGTGTACCTGGCGGCCGCCGAGGCGCTGGGCGTGGACCCGCGCCGCTGCGCGGTGGTGGAGGACACGGTCACCGGCGTCACGGCCGGTGTCGCGGCAGGCGCCACCGTGTTCGGCTACAGCCCTGGTGGTCCTGGCCACAGCCCGGCCGAGGCACTGCGCGCAGCCGGGGCAGCCCATGTGTTCGAGGACATGGCGGCACTGCCGGCCCTGCTGTCGTTCTGGGACTGAGATCGCTGGCACCGCGCTTTGTTCCGTCCTGCCCCATGCGCCGCTTCCTCGTCCTGACCAGTCGCCACCGCGCACCGTCGACCAATCTGGTGCTGGGCCTGTTGCTGGCCTTCAACGCGGGTGCGATCAACGCCGGCGGCTTTCTCGTGCTGCACCAGTACACCTCGCACATGACCGGGTTCACCTCGCAGCTGGCCGACGGCCTGGCCCTGGGCCAGACGCGCCTGGTACTGACGGCGCTTGGCGCCCTGCTGGCCTTCGTCGCCGGAGCGGCCGCCACGGCCATGTTGGTCAACTGGGGCCGCCAGCGCCAGCTCGACAGCATCTACGCGCTGCCGCTGCTGTGCGAGGCCCTGCTGATGTTCCCGTTCGGCCTGGTGGGCGCCATCACACTGGGCTGGCAGACCCCGTTCACGGTGCCGCTCACGGTGCTGCTGCTGTCTTTCATCATGGGCCTGCAGAATGCCGTCGGCTCCAAGGCCTCCGGTGGCCGCGTGCGCACCACGCACATGACGGGCAACGTCACCGACCTGGGCATGGAGCTGGGCAAGATGCTTTACCTGAACCGCACCGCCGCGGGCCACGGCCCTGTGCGGCACGACCGTGCCAAGCTGCGGCTCACGGCCGGTCTGCTGGCTGGCTTCGTGCTGGGTGGTGTCGCCGGCGCGCTGGGCTTCACCCACTTGGGCTTCGTATGCGTGGTGCCGCTGGCCGTGCTGCTGCTGGCCATCTCGCTGCCCCCGCTGTGGCGCGACCTGCACAGGCTGCGGCCGCTGCTGGCGCGGCCGCGCTGATCAGAACAGCACGCGGGTGCGGATGGTGCCCGGCACCTGCGCGAGCTTCTCCTGGGCGCGCTCGGACGAGCCGGCGTCCAGGTCAATCACCACATAGCCGATCTTCTCGTTGGTCTGCAGGTACTGGGCAGAGATGTTGATCTGGTTGTCCGAGAAGATGCGGTTGATCTCCGACAGCACGCCCGGCACGTTGTGGTGCACGTGCAGCAGCCGGTGCTTGCCCGGGTGCGAAGGCAGGGAGACCTCGGGGAAGTTCACCGACGACGTGGTGGCGCCCGTGTCGCTGTAGCGCACCAGCTTCTCCGCCACCTCCAGGCCGATGTTGGCCTGCGCTTCCATGGTCGAACCGCCGATGTGCGGCGTCAAGATGACGTTGTCCAGGCCGCGCAGCGGCGAATGGAATTCGTCTTTGTTGCCGCGTGGCTCCACCGGAAACACGTCGATCGCTGCGCCCAGCAGCCTGCCGGCCTTGAGCGCCTCGGCCAACGGCTCGATTTCGACCACGGTGCCACGCGAGGCGTTGATCAGAATGGCGCCCGGCTTCAGGGCCGCGATCTGCGCCGCGCCGATCATCCACTGCGTCGATGGCGTCTCGGGCACGTGAAGCGTCACGATGTCGCTGCTGGCCAGCAGCTCGGCCAGGCCCACCTGGCGCGCGTTGCCCAGCGGCAGCTTGGAGACGATGTCGTGGAACTGCACGTGCATGCCCAGGGCTTCGGCCAGCACCGACAGCTGCGTGCCGATGGCGCCATAACCGACCACGCCCAGCGTCTTGCCGCGGATCTCGTAGGCGTTTTCGGCCGTCTTGAGCCAGCCGCCGCGGTGCGCGGCCGCGTTCTTGGCCGGCACGCCGCGCAGCAGCAGGATGGCTTCGGCGATCACGAGCTCGGCCACCGAGCGCGTGTTGGAGTAAGGCGCATTGAACACCGCGATGCCGCGCTCGCGCGCGGCCGCCAGGTCGACCTGGTTGGTGCCGATGCAGAAGCAACCGGCAGCGACCAGCTTGTGCGCATGCGCGAACACCTCGGCCGTGAGCTGCGTGCGCGACCGGATGCCAATGAAGTGGACATCGGCGATGCGGCGCTTCAGCTCCTCGTCGGACAGTGCCGAGGGCAGGGACTCGATCTGGCTGTAGCCCGCAGCACGCAGAACGTCCACGGCGGAAGGGTGGATGCCCTCGAGCAGCAGGAACTTGATCTTGGCCTTGTCCAGGGAGGTTGTCGGAAGCGTCATGGATACGGCGTGGCCGGGGCGGAAAAAGGGAGGGCGATCCTACTATGGGGTCTTCCTCGACTCGCCGCCGAGTCTGTTTGGCAATGCCGCCAATGCGGTCAAGCCAGCCACGTCGACGCCCGGTGCGCCGCAGGACGGCAAGCCGCGCCGACTGCCCCTCCTTCAGAGCCGCTTCTGGATCTTCACGCGGATGGCCGTCACATCCCAGCCGCGGTTGCGCAGCGCCTGCTGCAGCAGCGGCGCCAGGTGGCGCAGCTTGGCGGCCGCAGCACTGTTCTCCACCAGCAGGCACCAGCCGTTCTCATCGATGGGGCCTGGCCGGATGGCCGCCCGCATGGGCGGCGGGATCAGTTGCTGCACGGCCGCCAGGCGCTCGGACGACTCGCGCACCAGGGCCGAGAGCCGCGCCAGCGGCTGCGAATCGGCAACGGCCTGTTGCAGGGTGAACGAGCGGCGAGGAGCTGGCATGTCCGGGGGATTATCGGGCGCACCAGCGCCGCAGGGCGCACGGCATAAAATCGCCGGTTTGGCACGCGCCGGGCCCTTGTCCATTCGCGCGCGTGCCGCCACTTCCGGATTCCACCGACACCAAGGGATTTCGGTCGCCGCGCCACCGCACCGTGCCGTGCGGAGGCGGGCGATCTCGTATTCATGAACATCAATTTCCTGACCAAGATTTTCGGCAGCCGCAACGAACGGCTGTTGAAGCAATACCGCAAGTCGGTGCAGGCGATCAATGCGCTGGAATCCCAGTTGGAGAAGCTCTCCGACGACGAACTGCGCGCCAAGACCCAGGAGTTCAAGGACCGCGTGGCCGGTGGCGCCTCGCTGGATTCACTGCTGGTGGAGGCCTTCGCGGTGGTGCGCGAGGGCTCCAAGCGCATCATGAAGATGCGCCACTTCGACGTGCAGCTGCTGGGTGGCATGGCCTTGCACCACGGCAAGATCGCCGAGATGCGTACCGGCGAGGGCAAGACGCTGACGGCCACGCTGCCGGTGTACCTCAATGCACTGTCGGGCAAGGGTGTGCACGTGGTCACGGTCAACGATTACCTGGCCAACCGCGACGCCCAGTGGATGGGCCGGCTGTACAACTTCCTGGGCCTGACGGTCGGCATCAACCTGCCGCAGATGCCGCGCGAGGAAAAGCAGGCCGCCTACGCCGCCGACATCACCTACGGCACCAACAACGAGTACGGCTTCGACTACCTGCGCGACAACATGGTCTACGAGGTGCGCGACCGCGTGCAGCGCGGCCTGAACTTCGCCATCGTCG